>JAPHSA010000011.1 GCA_026193235.1 Deltaproteobacteria bacterium
GACGGGTCACCATCCCGAGCTTTTCCACCCCGGCTTTTTTTACCGCAGCCATCACTTTGACAACCTGACCATAGGAAACTCTTTGATCTGCTTCGAGAAAAACTTCACGGTCCGGCTTACCTTTGAGGGCCTGCTGAATCACCGGGCCTAACTTTGCCAGGTTATCAATCCGGGCTTCGCCGATCAGAATCTGGCCATTTTTTTCCATGGTGATAACCAGAGGCTCCTGTTGGGATGGCAGACCTGGTGATTCAGCCACTTCAGGCAGGTCCACCTGCACGCCCTGATCAAGCATCGGCGCGGTGACCATAAAGATGATCAACAACACGAGCATGACATCAACAAAGGGCGTTACGTTGATCTGTGACAGGCTGCTACGCCGTCCGCTGGCAGGGCGACCAACTTCCATCTATTTCCCCCGCTCCATGCGTTCAACAATATTGAGAAACTCCTGGCTGAAATTATCCATCTCACCAATCAGGATATTAACCTTGTTCAAAAAGTGGTTATATCCCATAACCGCAGGAATAGCTGCTGCAAGTCCAATGGCGGTGGCGATCAACGCCTCAGAAATCCCCGGAGCCACGACGGCAAGGGAGGCGCTACCAGTCAGGCCAATACCATGGAAGGCATTCATAATGCCCCAGACCGTTCCGAACAGACCGATAAAGGGTGCCGTGGATCCCGTCGTGGCAAGAAAAGTCAGGTATTTTTCCAGCCGATGGGTCTCCTGGGTAGTTGCCCGCCGCAATGCTCGACCAACAATTTCGGTCGTATCCATCTGCAGAGAAAAATCGCCCGGCTCCGCAGAATCACCGCCTTTTTTCTTGAGCTGCAGCAGCTCATGATAGCCTTCGCGAAACAGGTTGGCGATAGGGGAACTGCTGAACTCTTTGATGCCCTGACCGATCAGGTCAAAGCGTTTTTTTTCCCAGAAAAAATCGAGGAAGCGATCTGATTCCTTGATCGCTTTCTGAATAATTGTAACTTTATAAAAAATAATGGCCCAGGAAACGAGCGAGAAATACACCAGAATCAACAGAACCAGTTTAACCACCGGCCCGGCATTAAATACCAGTTCCAACAAGGGGCTTCTCCTTTTTAAACGGTGCCTTGTGGCACCCTGTAGTCATTAATGAATATTTGGCAGATTATCGGGCAGCCAAAGGATCAAGTCAAGCAATCATCAAGCGATGGAAACTCAGCCAGCACAGTCTTGAGGTAGCGGGCGGTACGCCCTTCAGGACTACGCTTCAGGTAACGCTGCAACGCCGCAATATCATCCAGATCTTCCCATTCGGCAAGCAGTTCACTGCTGATCTTGAGCACTTTTGCTTTTTCTAGGGTTTCAACCAGAACGCTTTCACTGCTCCAGGAAATATTCTCAAACAGTTGCGGATGATGGTTCGACTCACCGACCAGACAATAACCCCCGTCAACAGTCGGACCAAGGACAAGGTCAACGCTCTCCAGAGCATTGAAAGCCCGTCCAACGATATCCTCAGGGAGATCGGGAACATCACTGCCAATCAGCACCACCCGCAAGTAGCCCTGAGTTAAAAAGTCATTCAGTGCCCGGGCCATTCGCTCTCCGAGATCATTGCCCTGCTGAACATTCAGTAAAATCCCGGGAAAAGTATCGACAAACCATTGTTGATCGCCGGCATAACAGAGGGCCAGGTCATAGTTGTTTCCCTGCTGCATACGCTCCACGGTTTCCATGAGTGATTCCAGGTAAAGAGCGGCGGCTGTCGCATCGTTCAGCGGCGGGCAAAGGCGGGTTTTAACCTGGCCGGGGATCGGTTGCTTGGCAAATATGGCTAAAATGGCCTTTTTTGCCTGTTTTTGTTGTGGTTTATCCACTTTCCCCACAGAGTTATCCACAGCCTACTTGCTCTGACCTTCAACCATGGCATAGGCCGAATGATTGTGGATCGATTCAAAATTCTCACATTGGATTTTAAACCAGCGGACAGCTTCGACACTGCGCAGCTTTTCCGTCACCGCACGAACCATGTCTTCGACAAACATCGGATTATCGTAGGCCTGTTCGGTCACGGCCTTTTCATCCTCTCGTTTGAGCAATGAATAGACCGGGCAACTGGCACAGTCTTCGACCCACTGGATCAGGTCTTCCAGCCAGATATGTTCAGCATAACGGATTTGCACGGTCACGTTACTGCGTTGATTGTGCGCGCCCCGTTCACTGATCTCTTTTGAGCAGGGACAGAGCGAGGTCACCGGGATACTGGCCTCAAGAATAAAATCAAATTCTTCTTCCAGAGAACCGAGCATGCGGCACTGATATTCCAATAGACTGCGCGCACCGGAAACAGGAGCCCGTTTTTCAATAAAATAAGGAAAGTCGAGTTCCAGATGGGCGCGCCCAGAGCCGAGACGGGATTTCATTTCAGCGAGAATTGTTTCCATATTCTCGACACTGATCTCACCATGATAGAGATTGAGCACTTCAATAAAGCGACTCATGTGAGTCCCCTTGAACTGCTCGGGCAGATCAACAAACATATTGACCCGGGCAACCGTATGCTGCCGCTCACGGTACTTGTCAAGAACCACGATCGGGTAGCGGATATCTTTGACCCCGACCTTATCAATAGCAATCTTACGGTTGTCGCGACTCTGCTGCATGTCAGGCATCTTTGGAGGCGTCATTGTCTTTAACTCACTTGGCATATGGAACGGGGTCTACCTGCCCGGCATCGGCAAAACCCTTTAAACGCAAACGGCAAGAATCACATTGCCCGCAGGACAGACCATCCGGCGTTGGGTCATAGCAGGAATGGGTCAAGCCGTAATCGATCCCCAGAGCTGTCCCCTGTTGGATAATTTCGGCCTTGGTCAGATCGATCAGGGGCGCGTGGATTCGGTAAGGCAGGCCTTCAACCCCGGCCTTGGTCGCCAGGTTTGCCATCTGCTCAAAAGCCTGAATGAATTCCGGACGACAGTCCGGGTAGCCGGAATAATCGAGCGCATTAACGCCGATATAAATATCGGCAGCGCCAAGAACCTCGGCCCAGCCGAGAGCAAATGAAAGGAAAATCGTGTTTCGGGCGGGAACATAAGTAATCGGAATTTCACCATCCACGATCCCCGCTTTTGGTACATCAATATCGGCCGTCAAAGCACTTCCACCCATTTTGCGCAGATCGATATCTATCACCATATGATCTTTTGCGCCAATCAGAGGGGCATATTCGCGGGCTTTATCCAACTCGATGGTATGGCGTTGACCATAGGAAAAGCTCATCGCATAGGCATCAAAGCCCTGATCCCGGGCGATGGCCATACAGGTTGTAGAATCGAGGCCACCACTGTAAAGCACGACCGCTTTTTTCATATCTGATACGCTTTCTTTTCATTGTATGAAGCCCTGTTCGGAAGGCTTGAGACTGACATTTAGCGGAGCATAGGCCGATCAACTCCAGGGGTCAAGCCCTGTAGGGAGCACCGTGCACCTCGTAAAAATCTCCCGTCCCCAGACGATGAATTTTCAGCAGATTAGTTGTTCCAGGAGCAGAAACGGGGCTACCCATAGTGATAACGACAACCTCACCGCGTTTCAGCAGACCTGTGTTGAGCACGGCATCTTCGACCGAAAGAATCTGGGATTCTGTATCGCCCTGGATATCAACCCGAAGAGAATGGATGCCACCGTACAAAGCCAGATGCCGCCGCACCTGTTGCGTTGGGGTGACGGCAAAGATCGGCAGAGAGGGTCGGTGTTTTGCGACCAGCGCCGCTGTGCTTCCCGTCTGGGTAAAAGCCAGAATCGCCGTCGCTCCCACGGCTTCTGCCACCTGGCAAGCGGCCTGGCCAATCGCGTCAGGAAGGGATTGTTGCGATTCAGAATCGAAGAAAGCGGGCGGGCGTTTGGCTCCCAATTCAGGATCTCTCTCGACATCCCGGGCAACGCGATCCATAACCTGAACCGCCTGTACAGGATAAAGTCCGGCCGCTGTTTCTCCCGAAAGCATCACGGCATCGCTGCCATCGAGTATCGCATTAGCGACATCGGAGGTTTCCGCTCGTGTAGGCCGCGGATTGCCGATCATACTTTCGAGCATTTGTGTCGCCGTAATCACCGGTTTTCCCAGTTGATTACATTTACGGATAATCATCTTTTGAATTAAGGGAACCCGCTCCGAGGGAATTTCCACCCCCAGATCTCCCCGCGCCACCATCACCCCATCGGTCGCCTGGAGAATGGTTGAAAAATTCTCGACGGCTTCCGGCTTTTCAATCTTCGCGATAACCCTGATCGGGCTCTTGCGCTCGAACAGGATCTGTTTCAGGCGAATAACGTCCTCAGCGGTGCGCACGAACGAAAGGGCAACCCAGTCCAACTCTTGGCTGATGGCAAAATCCAAATCCGCTAAATCTTTTTCCGTCAGCGCCGGAGCAGAAACCTTCACTCCTGGAAGATTAATCCCTTTGCGGTCTTTAAGCAGGCCACCAATGATGACGCGGCAATACACCTGTTCAGCGACAACCTTAACAACCTCAAGTTCTAACCGGCCATCATCAAGGAGTATCTGATTACCGACCACAACGTCCTGCGGCAATGCCTGATAGGTTGTCGGGATCACTCCATCAGCACCTGCTACCTCGGCCGTAGTAATAACAACATCTTGACCGACTTCAAGCTTTTGTTGGCCACTGCGCATCAACCCGGTACGGATTTTCGGGCCCTGTAAATCGCCTAGAATCGAAACGGCCTTCTTATGCTTGATCGATATTTCACGGATCTGTTGAATCCATTCAGCTTTCTGCTCCAGTTCACCGTGGGAAAAATTCAACCGGAACACATCGACCCCCGCCTTGAGTAGATCTTCCAGCTGATCTTTCTGTTCGCAGGACGGCCCAACAGTGGCCACAATTTTGCTTCGACGATACATACAAAACTCCATTCCTCTAAAAAAACATTGCTGCCGCTATCGGCTTAAGACAAGCAGTTGCCCCACTAACTCGTGCATGCTATAAAACAGCCTACTTTTATCAGCTTTTGATGAGGGTAAAAACAAAATTTAACATTTTCCCTAAATTGCTAAGTTGTTTAAAATGAAAGCATACCTGAAATATTTTTTCTTCGCCCTCGTCTCTTTGCCATTCCTCGGTGTAGCGCTGGCACTCGGAGCTTACTTCTTCGTTTCCTCCACCCTGCCAAAGGTAGAATCCCTAGCCGACTACCAGCCGCCGTTGATCACCCAGATTTATGCCGATGAGGGCACTATTATTGCCGAATACTCCCGTGAACGGCGCATTCTCGTGCCTTTTGAAAAAATTCCCAAAACCCTGGTTCAGGCCTTTGTAGCCGCTGAAGATTCCAGTTTTTTTAAGCATCAAGGCCTGGATTTCCAGTCCATCCTGCGGGCCGCGTTAAAGAATGTCAAAGCTGGCGGTATCGCCCAGGGTGGCAGTACCATCACCCAGCAAGTGGCAAAAAAGCTGTTGCTGACCTCGGAACGGACCTTCACTCGTAAATTTAAAGAAGCCATCCTCGCCTGGCGCATGGAAAAAGCGCTGACCAAGCAGGATATTCTTTATCTTTACCTGAACCAGATCTATCTGGGCCATCGCGCCTATGGCGTTGAAGCGGCCGCGCAGAACTATTTTGATAAAAATGTCGAAGAATTAACCCTGGCTGAATCAGCCATTCTTGCTGGTTTACCCCAGGCTCCCAGCCGCTACTCCCCCTATCGCCACTACCAACGGGCCATGGATCGACAGAAATATGTCCTCGGCCGGATGGTGGAAGAAGGTTATATCACTCCTGAGGAACAACTTCAGGCCGCCGAGGAAGTAGTCATCATTAAACCGCGCCTGAACAATCTGCTAGAGGTGACGGCCTACTTCAACGAACAGGTCCGCCGTTATCTGGAAGAGCGTTTTGGCGAAGAAGTGCTTTATACCGGTGGATTGCAGGTCGAAACCAGCATCAACCTGGAAATGCAACAGGTTGCCCGCCAGGCGGTAAAATCGAATCTTCGCGCCCATGATAAACGCCGTGGCTATCGAGGCGCAGAACAGGTTCTGGGTGAAGCCGCCCGTGAAGAGTTCCTCGCTGAACAGAGCAAACAGTTCGCCGATGAACCCCTAACAAAAGACAGCTATGCTCAAGCCATTGTTGTCGGTCTAGAAGGGGATCAACTGCTCTGCCGCATTGGCGATAAGAAAGGCTTCATCTCTGTCACAAAAAGTAAATGGGCGGCACCGATTGAATTCATCGATATTGATAGTGAATCTGTTGGCAATGCCAGCGAAGAAAATTTCACTCTGCTTCCTGCCGGTTCTTTGGTTGACGTGCAGGTTCTCGACCTGGACAATGAACCTATTGAACTTGCCCTGGAACAAAAACCGCTGGCCCAGGGAGCCTTGGTCGCCATTGACCCATTTACCGGACAGCTGAAAGCAATGGTTGGCGGTTACGATTTTGGCGAGAGCCAATTCAACCGGGCCATACAGGCAAAACGGCTGCCTGGTTCTGCGATTAAACCACTCATTTACGCTGCGGCTCTCGACCATGGCTACACCCCTGCCAGCATTATTCTTGATACTCCATTGATTTATGAGAACACAAAACTTGAAACCGGGGAAATGGAAGAGTGGAAACCGAAAAATTACGAGCAGAAATTTTACGGACCGACCCGTTTCCGTTACGCGCTGGCCCATTCGCGCAATGTTGTCACTATCAAAATACTTGAAGACATCGGGGTGAATTATGCAGCAAACTACGTGGAAAAGTTGGGAATTGAAACGCCGCAGCAGCGCGATCTTTCCATGGCCCTCGGTTCAACGGCAGTAACTCCCCTGGAAATGTTGACCGCTTATACCGTTTTTGCCAATGGTGGTGTCCTGGTGCCACCGACCTACATCACCCGGATTCGTGACCGCAACGGCAGAATTCTGGAATCGATCGACCCAGCCGATTTTTCCACTGGAATGGCTGCTGACCAACGGCTGATCCGCAAACCACCGCGGCGCGTCATTTCACCGGAAACCGCCTATCTGATCACCAATATTATGGAAAGCGTCGTCCGTGAAGGGACCGGTTGGCGTGCAAAAGCGATCAACCGTCCTTCAGCTGGAAAAACCGGCACCACCAATGACCTGAAGGATGCCTGGTATATCGGTTTTATTCCTCAACTGGCCTGTGTCTCCTGGGTTGGCTACGATCAGGAACGCCCATTAGGGAAAAGTTAAACGGGCTCGCGCGCTGCCGCTCCGGCCTGGGTTGATTTCATGAAAGAAGCGGTGAAGCAGTATCCCGCACAAGATTTCCACGTTCCGGACAGTATTGAGTTTCATCCCATCGACAAGGAAAACGGTCTGTTGCTGGCTGAGGACGACAGCAAGGCTTATTATGAAGTTTTTGCGCCGGGCACAGCTCCGACCCGCATGAGTGGGGACAAACAGTTAAAAGCCAGGGATTTTTTCCGCCTCGACCTGGAAGACACCTCTAAAGCAAATTAACCCGGCCGCAATGAGCTCTTGTGACCACCCGCTCGCTACATACCAGGTATCCGCATATGGCAGCAGAACGAAGAAACCAAGACCCGCTATCTTTCGGTTTGAAGCTTATTCAGGTAGCTCAACTCTCATTTCCTGCCCGCCATAGCCATGCACCAGGTCGTGGGCACGGACAATCACCTCTCTGTTTCCCGCATCGATAGCAACCCCTGACAGGCTGCGGGTAAAGGGCTGTTCGTTGACATGCGGGTGATAAAGCACCCGGGTTGCGAGAATTTTTCCGTCAGAACCAATAACGTCCCATTTGTCGGCATAATGCTGCCAACCTTCATCGCCATGTTGAACCGTCACGTTAAAACTGTAGCTGCTGCCTGACTTATTAACTTCGACCCTGACAACATCAGCTTCACCGGCAAACAGCATTGCAGGCAATAGTAGAAAACTCAGAACGACAACCCACCGGGCAGCTTTCATTACTTTGCACCCGCCAGAGCTGCAGCCGACAGGCCAGCCAATGCTTTATTCAGTTTCCCTGCTGCCGGACATTCTGAAACCCCATGGCGCTTGGCCAAATAAATCGGATCATTATAACCAAGCCACACCTGCCCGGCAGTATCCTCCCAAACCAGAACCTTGAGCGGCAAATCGATTCCAACGGTCTGGGCACACTCAATAAAGGGGGTACCACCTTGAGGGTTACCAAAAATCAATACTTCTGTTGGGCGTAGCGTTTTACCAATCTTTGCTGCCCCAGCCGCATGATTGATGCGTGCAAAGATATTCAGACCCTTCTTTTTGGCGATAGCTTCAAAGCGGTTCATGGTCTCCTCTGGAGCATAGGAACTTTTTAGAGTAATAAGCCCCTCTGCCGCCCAGACGGTCGAAATGTTAATAAGGACAAAACACGATACGATCAATAGACTTAACTTTTTCATTGAGAGCTCCTATAAAAATAGTTTTAAAAGTGAAAAATCTGCTTCTGTAAATTTAGGTTCTTAACCTCTGCGCCAATTATGATATTTTTCTACCCAGGCCAGAAGTTTTTCCGGGGCATGAGCCCGCTTCCATTCACCGGCTGTCATCTTGTTCATCTCTGCCAATGTCGGATAGGTATGAATAGTACCAAGGATTTTATTCAGACCGAGTTTATATTTCATCGCCAGGACATATTCCGCCAGAAGATCTCCGGCATGGTGCCCAACAATAGTTACTCCGAGAATTTTGTCTGTTCCCGGCTTGGTAAGCACTTTGACCCAGCCATGATCTTCGCTGTCAGCAATGGCCCGATCGAGATCAGCAATCCCGTAACGGGTGACCTCAAATGGAATTTTTTGCTCGTTTGCTTCTGTTTCATTCAATCCGACCCTGGCCACTTCAGCATCGGTAAAGGTACACCAAGGAATCACTCGGTAATCAACCTTGAAACTTTTGAACTGCCCGAACAGGGCATTGACTGCAGCGTACCAGGCCTGATGCGCCGCCGTATGGGTAAACTGGTAGGGGCCAGCAACATCCCCGGCACAGTAAATATTGGGGAAATTGGTGCGCAGGAAAGGATCGGTAGCGACAGTTCCGCGCGGACTGATTTCGATGCCCAGTTCTTCCAATCCAAAACCAGTCACATTGGCCTTACGACCAACTGCGATCAGAAGCTGATCAAATTCAATCTCAATTTTCTTGTTCTGATATTCACAAACTAACCATTTGCGCTCTGCATCAATGCGGACTTCCCGCGCCTGATGCTCGGTCAGAACCTGTATGCCCTCCTCAACAAACTTCTGCTGAATAAAGTCGCCGACCTCGGGGTCTTCTCGACCGACAATCCGGGAGCCCATCTCCACCTGGGTCACCTGACTCCCTAAGCGCGCAAAGGCCTGGGTCATTTCACTGCCGATCGGGCCTCCTCCAAGAACAACCAGTCTTTTTGGTAATTCACGCAGTTCCCAAAGACTGTCCGAAGTCAGATAATCAATCTGTTCCAAACCTTTTATTGCGGGAACAAAGGGTGCGGCTCCGGTGGCAATAATGATACTGCGCGTTGTCAGTACCTGACCGTTGACTTCAACCGTCCAGGGGGAGGTGATGCGCGCTTCCCCCTCGATGACCTCAACCCCCAGGCTGGTGTAGCGCTCCACCGAATCATGTGGTTCCACCTGCGCGATTTTCTGCTGTACCCGCTCCATAACCTTGGCAAAATCAAACTCTACTTCGGCTTTTTCAAACCCAAACTCTTTGGCCCGCTTTGCGTAGGACAGCATCTTGGCACTGCGGATCAGCGCTTTGCTCGGGACACAACCGGTGTTAAGACAGTCGCCACCCATCCTGTGCTTCTCAATCAGAGCCACCTTTGACTTCACGGCTGCTGCAATGTAAGAGCTGACCAGCCCACCACTGCCAGCACCCAGCACCACCAGGTTGTAGTCGAACTTCTGTGGCTTTTGATGTCCGGCAAAAACTTTGCGCGCCTGAAAAACTTCCAGAATACGCTTTGCTGCCAGAGGGAAGATACCGAGCAGTGCGAATGAGATTAATAGCCCAGGAGATAGGATTCCTCCAGCACTTTCAAGTTGACCAATCTGGGTTCCGGCATTGACATAGACAAAGGTTCCAGCCAGCATTCCGACTTGACTGACAAGGTAATAACGGGAGGTTTTAAGTGGGGTCAAACCCATCACCAGATTGATGACAAAAAATGGGAAAAGCGGCACCAGACGGAGAGAAAAAAGATAAAAAGCCCCTTCTTTTTCTACTCCTTCGTTGATCGCCTGCAACTTATCCCCGAACTTACCCTGCACCCAATCACGCAATAAAAAACGCGAGAACAGAAATGCCAGAGTTGCCCCGATGCTACTGGCAAAGCTCACAATAATCAGGGCCGTCCAGAGTCCGAAGAGCGCACCACCAGCAAGAGTCATCACCGCCGCACCCGGCAAAGACAACGCTGTCACCAGGATATAAATGACAAAATAACTCAACAGGGTCGAAAGTCGATTCTGCTGATAATAGTCATTAAATACCTGCTGCTGACTCTTGAGGTAGCTCAGGGTTAAATACTGTCCCAGATCAAAAATAAAAAAACAGGCAATCAAGACAACAATGACGGAGAGAACAATTATTTTAGTCGTGCGACCACTCATATTACCGCCTTTAAAAAGTCTTTACACAGTTAACCAAGCTCAACCTGAAGGGTATCAAGAAACTTGTTGAATGAGGTAAAAAGCTCCATCACGCCCAGAGCTTCTACAAGCTCCGCGTCCGTCGCACCAGCGGTACGGGCGGCTCCTATTTCTTCATCCGAAACCTGTAAAGCTGCTGAATTTGCCTTGCGGGCGAAATTGATCAGGGCTTTTTCCTTTTGGGTGAAATCTGCCTTTTCAAGATCGGTTTCAATGAGTTTGATCTCTTCGGGTGAAACTCCGATGCTCTGTAAGGCTCCTTCATGGGCAGCAATGCAATAGCTGCAACTGTTATCCAGTGACACCAGCACAGCGATTGATTCTTTGACTTTGCGGGGCAATACCCCTTCCATCATCACCCGTTTGACCTTGTGCCAGTTGGCTTCAAGGAGCGGAGGATGGTGTGCATAGGTTTTAAAGAGATTGGGAATGCGACCGAAAGCTGCGTTAATTTCAGTAAACAACTCCTGGACCTGGTGATCGCCCGCAGCTGGATCAACTGTTGAAATACGTGGCATAGCGCTATCCTTTTGGTGAATTAATCTGGATGTTGGTTTCTTGCTGCATCCCCAGAACCGTTCTCAGGGTATCCAGAGCCCGTTTTAAGGGTGTTTCGGATTTCAATAGCCGTGACTGCATAATGCCGCCTTCAATTGATGCAACGACCAGTTCGGCCAGATCTTCTGCCGGGATATCTGCACGGATTTGCCCAGCAACCTGAGCGGCTGAGACAACCTCTGCAAGCCGAGCAATCCATTCAGCAAAAACCTCTTTAACCAATGCGGCAAAAATCGGGGAGGTATCACTGGCTTCAAGGGCTGTATTGCCAAACAAGCATCCTCCGACAAAGGCCTGCTGGCGGTTCTTATCCAACGCGTTGTGAAAAAGATTGTCTACTCCTTCCACGGGTGATCCGCCCGCAAAAGCATGATCAAGGAAGCGATAGAACGCTTGTTGTTCGCGCTTGAGCACCTCCAGACCGATCGCTTCTTTGTCAGCAAAGTGAAAATAGAGGTTGCCCTTTGTCGTGCCTGCAGCATCAAGCAGATCATTGACTGTGGTGGCACCAAAACCTTTACGTTTAAACAGCTGCCGAGCTTCCCGTAATATTTTTTCTCGCGTTTGTTCGCCTCTGGTTGTCATTTTCCTTCTCCACCATAAACAGACCGTTCGGTCTATATAATCAAATTACACGCCTTCTTCTGCCGAAGTCAATCGCTGGTAATGAAAAAAATTGCCTCCATGGCAGCAAAGAGCGATCTGCTGGGAATAGCTCGTCGCAATCGTTACCGAGCCTTGAGACTACCACCATCAATTTGTTTGAATATAAGAAGGGTTACAATTACTGAACTAATTGTTAAAGGCGTGAATGGATTTGTCCCTCAAC
>JAPHSA010000042.1 GCA_026193235.1 Deltaproteobacteria bacterium
ATCTCTCCCGAATGGAGCTGAAGATTAACTCTTTCCAGTAACAACCGTCCGCCCAACGCAAGATTGACATCGGTCATTTCCAATAACGGCTCGATCATGTTTTTTTCCTTTTTGCCTGACATCCTGGACAGATTCCCATGATTTCAATCGTGTGCTGATGGACTTCAAACCCACTTTTGAGTGCATTCTGATTGATAGCCCGGGTGATTTCCGTTGAATCCAGTTCAGCAAAAGCCTTACAGACTTTACAGATAAAAAACTGCCCTTCATGTTGCTGCCCCGGATGCACACAGCCCACATAGGCATTCAAGGATGCAATTCTGTGAATCAGCCCCAGTGCCAAGAGAAACTCGAGAGCACGATAAACTGTCGGGGGTGCCGCACGCCCATCTTTTTGTAGTTGCTCCAGAACTTCATAGGCCCCGATCGGTTTGTGTTGTTGCCAGACCAGCTCAAACACCCGTCGTCGCAGTTTGGTAAAACGCTGCCCCTGCTCCTGACTCAGCTGTTCGGCATTGGCCACAGCTTCAGTGATACAGCGCTGGTGGTCGTGTTCACCACTGATAAATTGCAGCTGTTTGTTTGCGTTCATTTCATTCTGACCTGTGAAATGGGAGCCGTTAAATTGACTTACTATTTGTTATATTATAACATTCCAAAAAGATCAATCATCTTTACAGGAGCTGCAATCGATGAAAAAAATAACCCTGCTTTATCTGGTCCTCTTTTGTCTGTCCTCTGGCTGGTCAATTGCCTCGGCCGGGCCCAGAGTTGTCGTCAGTATCAAGCCTTTGCATTCATTGGTCAGTGGTGTCATGGAAGGGATTGGCACCCCCCAGTTATTAGTGAAGGGTGGAGGCTCGCCACACGGCTATATTTTACGGCCATCGGAAGCCCAAGCGCTGGCGCGGGCTGACTTGATCGTCTGGGTTGGACCTGAATTGGAAAGTTTTCTCGAAAAGCCGCTAACAACTTTGGCAAAAAAATCTCAGCAGCTGGAATTGGCTGAGCGGTTGGAAGAGGAGCTGTTAGTCAAGCGGCACGGTGAATCCTGGGAAAAACCCGGACACAGGCATCATGCTGAGGCAGCAGACGATGGACATCAAACCAATGTGCAAGCAGATCTGCACCTCTGGCTGGATCCAGCTCTGGCAAAAAAAATTGTGGCGCTCACCGCCAATAAGTTAGCGGAAATCGACCCTGCTCAGAGCGCAAGATATCAAACTAACAAGACCAGGGTTCTGGCTAAAATTGATCGGCTGGACCGGCAGCTAAGAGAACAGCTGAACCCGGTTAAAGAGATTCCTTATATTGTTTTTCATGCAGCTTATCAATATTTTGAGTCTGCTTACGGCTTAAATGCTGTGGGATCGGTTACCATCGATCCCGAAAGACAGCCGGGGGCAAAAAGAATCAGAGAGATTCGTGCGAAAATAAACGAATTAAACGCCCGCTGCGTCTTCAGCGAACCGCAATTCGAATCGCGTCTTGTGGCAACAATCCTGGAAGGAACTGAGACCAGAACCGGAATTCTGGATCCTCTCGGTGCGGATATTGAGGAAGGACCAGACGCCTATTTTCTGCTTCTCCAGCGGATGGCTGATAATCTGGTGAAAGGGTTGAGGTAAAGCTCTCTTATGACTCCGCTTTAGGGCCGCTCATTATGGTTTTTGCCGGGACAACAACCTCTCAGCTGGAGGCGCCGATGTAATCAAGCAGCAGGGTTATCCCCTCTTCTACATAGGGATCTTCAGCGATTTCTTCACTGAGGGCCTTAGGCTCTCCATCAGCTTCATCCTGCGCAACCGCGCCATGGGTTGGTGACATTTTATTCCCTTCCTCACGCAGTTGATCACGTTCCGCCAGCAGATCTTTCAGCAGTAATGATTGCTGACTCTCATCACGCCGCCGCTTGGCCTTATCGGCATTCGAAACAATCTCCTGAAAATCTGCATTCTGTTCGACGCGTTTATGACTTAATTGGCGGAGTTTCTCAAGATTGGCCGTCGCATTGTTCCAATGTTCATATTCTGCCGAAGCAATATGGTCCCAGGGGAGGGCGTTATCAAGATACTGTTCTCCACTTTCTAAACCGTCCAACCGTGATGGCAGAACAACATCCGGGCTGACTCCTTTTTCCTGGGTCGATTCTCCACTGATGCGATAAAACTTCTGAATAGTGACCTTGACAGCACCGAGCGGCATGTATTTATCCATGCCGCGCAGATTGACAAAACGATCGAGATCAAGCAGAGCCTGCACTGTCCCCTTGCCATGGGTATGGGCATCACCAACAATCAGGGCACGGCCGTAATCCTGCAACGCCCCGGCAAGGATTTCCGAAGCAGAGGCACTGAAACGATTGACCAACACGATCATCGGCCCACTGTATTCAACGGATTTGTCATCGTCCTTCATCACCCGAATCTTGCCAGCCCCGCTGCGAATCTGCACCACCGGCCCGGTCTCAATAAACAACCCGGTCAGACTGACGGCATCTGCCAGCGATCCACCACCATTGTTGCGCAGATCGAGGATCAATCCGGAAATATTCTCTTTGCGCTGTTTTTTCAGTTCTTCCCGCAGGTCATCCGTACAATTACGATCGGTTTTCCCACTGTAGTCCCGATAAAAAGACGGTACCTTGATATAACCAAACTTCCGTCCACTTTTTTCATCTGAAACGGTCGTGCCTTTAACGAAGGTTTCCTCAATTTCAACCACGTCGCGGATAATCGGGATAATCAATTGCCGCCCCTCTGGTTTTTTAACCGTCAGGCGGACTTCGGTACCCTTTTTCCCACGAATTAATGCTACGGCATCACGGATGCGGGTATCGGTGATATCGACCGGATCGTCCGCCCCCTCAGCAACTTTAAGAATAATATCATCCGCCTCCAATTGCCCCTGTTTCGCCGCAGCACTGCCGGGGATCACGCGAACGACCTTGATAAAACCATCATCTTCACGCAAAGTCGCTCCGATCCCCTCAAGGGAACCGCTCATCTGGATATCAAAATCTTCCTTTGACGTGGGCGGCAAATAGCTCGTATGCGGGTCATAGGCACGAGAAATTGCATTGAGATAGCGATCGTAATGGTCCTGCTCAGTCTCCTCGAGCATGCGGCTGAACAGATTCCGGTTGGTTTTAGCGACCTTCTCAGCAGCCTGGACAAACAGCTCTTTGACTTGCTTTTCATCAGCGGGCAAGAGGGCCCCGTTATCGTCAACACCAATCTCATCTTCGCGCAGACTGATATAGCGACTCAGAATCTGAAGTTTGAGAATTTTTCTCCAGCGTTCACGCAGTTCCGTTAAATCCTTGGCAAACGTCAGTTTTTCTGGATCGGTTTCGACAGTCTCAGGAACATCTGGGCTGATCTTGACTGCCAGCAATTCATCCATAAAATTCTGAACCTGGGAAATCCTTTGATTCAGCAGCGTTCTCCCGGAGCTCGGCAATTCAAGCCGGCCACGGCGGATCGCATCATCGATCTCGCTTCTATAAACTTTCAGTTTTTCAACGTCCTCCTGCAGCAGGAAGCGTTTCTGAAAATCAAGCTGCTTCAGGTACAGGTCAAACGCAGCATGGGACAAAGCATCATCGGTCGGTTTTTGACTGTAATGTTTGCGGCTGAGTTGCTGCTGCAGCATATGGCCGAGCAAGCGTGCCCGGTTTGTATCAAAAGAATCAGCATCCTTGCTCCAACTGCTGGCGGGAAGCAGGACAATCAAAAGAACGAAAACAACCTTACTTATCATTTTTGCCGAACAACGCATAAAACATCCTCACTGCTGTATATGATCCATATTTTAATTCTTAGGACAATGTAACCTTGACTGTCAGCCAATCGCAAGCAGGAATTCGATAAACATGTGTAATTTAGTCAAAATTGCTGGGGAAGAACTGATTTTTCTCTGCTTCCTGCTACAATTTAAAAATATTCAGCTGTCAGAAAAGGAAACCCTCATGAGTGATCAACGGAGTTACCAACGGATCAATTTCCGGACAGAAGCCGATATTACCCTTGCCAACCGCCCCCACCGCTGCGATCTGGTCGACCTTGCCTTGCAGGGCGCCCTGTTCCGTTCAGAGCTTGAGCTACCGCTGCAGATTGGCAATCAAACGGACTTAAGCATCTACCTGCCCGATTCTTCCCTGCGCATGAACTTTATCGGCGAGTTAATTCATCGACGAGGAAATTTCTACGGTTTTATTTTTGTCTCTGAAGACGCTGAAACGCTGGGGCATTTACGCCGAATGCTGGAATTGAACTTTGGTGACGCGGAGCGGGCGGATGAGGAATTTTCTCATTGGTTGAAAAGAGGAGAGGAATAATTGGTTTAGAATCCGGGCTGCGGATTGATAACGCATGAGGGGTTCGACCCCGCACTGTATACCTCTATTTTGCTGCCCCCCAACATCCGCGCAAAAGCCTCTGCCATCTGGCTCCTGTTTGAATTTTCCACACAAACGAACAAAACGCGTTTGAGCGAGCTCATAGACAGCTAATCCCTAATTGTACTTAGTAAAATCGTGTCAAATCGGTATCCGCATCTTCTTACAATAAGTCCGCAAGACCATCTCCGCCTGGTTCATCCGCGAAATCTGCATATTCTTCGCCTTGACCAGCTGCACGTCATCCAACGCTACCTGTGTCTGGCGAATTTCTCTCTTCACAATGTTTAAATTATTGAGAATAATTTTCAGATCACCGGGCGTATATTTTTTCAGCACCGGGGGGGAGAGACTGAAGAATCCCCCGGCAACATCCTGTGCCAGCTTTTTCGGGTTTCCAGAAATGGCCATAATTCAAATTCCTTCCATGGGGCATCATACGCTGCAATCGTCAGCGAACCAACGTGATTGTTCCAAGCTGCTTGCTTTTCTTTGATCTCTGTGAGATCAATCGCCGTCATGAACTACTCAGATCATACCAAAGGACTGCTGTTGACTTTTATCGCTGTGCTGATTCTCAGCCCGGATGCGCTACTGGTACGGCTGATTCATGCGGATGTCTGGACCCTGCTGTTCTGGCGCTGCCTTTTGACCGCCATCATGATGAGTCTGTTTCTGGCGCTCCGGTATCGCCAGCGTTTTTTTCAAAGTTTCTACGCTATCGGGAAAACTGGCCTTTTTTCCGCCCTGACAATTACCATTGGATCATTGCTGTTTGTTAATTCTCTGAAACTGACAACGGCGGCCAACACTCTGATCATCCTCTCCGCCTCCCCGGTTATCAGCAGTCTACTCAGCTGGCTCATCCTGCGCGAAAAAATTCATTTACGAACAAAACTGTCAATTTTCGCCTGTTTCGGGGGGATTTTGATTATTTTTTCAGGAAGTTTACAGAATGGATTACTGCTGGGAGATTTGATGGCGTTGGGTGCCACAGCAATGTGGGGCTCCAACATTGTCATCATTCGCAGCGGCAAAAATATCAATATGATTCCGGCCAACGTGCTTGGCAACCTGTGCGTGATTCCTATCGTCCTGCTCCTCGGTGCTCAGCCCATGAACGTTGCTCCAGCAGATGCCGGTGTTCTGCTGCTGCTCGGCGGGCTCATTCTTCCGGTCTCCTTTGCCATGATCACTCTGGGGCCCCGCTACTTGCAGGCCCCTGAAGTCAGTCTGATTTTGCTGGCTGAAACCATTCTGGGGCCGATCTGGGTCTGGATGGCTCTAGGTGAAATTCCCCATTCAAGAACGTTGATCGCCGGGATGTTGATCCTCGGGACATTAATTGTTCATACCCTGATGTCTTTGCGTCAACTGCCGAACCGTTGACGATAGATTGTCGGAGAAACCCCGACAATCTGTCTGAACAGACGGCGGAATGAGCTCAAATCGACATAACCAACGCTACTGGTAATTTTTTCCAGGCCCTGATCCGTTTTAAGGAGCAGCTGTTTTGCTTTCTCAACGCGCATTCGCTGCAGATATTCCAGCGGTGCTTCTCCTGTCGCTTTTTTGAACCGCCGTAAAAATGTTCTCTCATTTAAACCGGCGCGTTTGGCCATAACCCTCACCGAAACCTTTTCACGATAATAGCGATCGAGCCATTGTTGAATCTTGAGAATTGCCTCATCACCATGATCGCGACAGCCCTGAAATTTGACGAAGGGGGCCTGGTCGCGGCGACTTCCGTCAATCAACATCATGCGGGCACAAGCTGCTGCCAGAGGCTTTGATCCATACTTTTCGATCAGATGCAGCGCCAGGTCAAAATGTGCCCCCGTCCCGCCTGCCGTCAGATAATCATCGCCATCAACCAGTAAGCGATCTATCTGTAGATGAACCCTTGGAAAGCGCTGCCGAAACCGGTCAGCAAGTTGCCAGTGGGTTGTTGCCTGACGGCCCTTGAGAATTCCTGCAGCGGCCAGCAAAAAGGCGCCGGAGCACGCGCTCGCGATAACAACTCCACGCTTGTGTTGTTCCGCGATCCATTGTGCCAGTTCCTTCTGTTCCAAAAGCTTTTCCGGACGCCCCATCATCCCGGGAACAATCAAGAGATCAATATCCTGACAATCTTCAAACTTAGTATTTGCAGTCACCGGCTGACGATTAAAACTGGTCACTGGTTCACCATCCAGAGTAATAACTTCCGCGCGGCAGAAAGCAGCCTTCTGCTCTGGGTGCAGGCGCTTATTTTCCCAGTTTGCCAGGGTGAACAGATCCAGAATTCCGGAGATTCCCGACTGTAGACAATTGTCGTAGGCCATGATAGCAATCTTCAACATCCCATTGCTCCTTTCACATTCAGGGTGCGATTATAGACCATTGAATGAAATAAAACCAATATTAATATTTTAACAATATCCTTTAGCCTGATTTTCTGCTCCGCTCCTTGACCTGTCTTCGGGCGAAAGGGTAAATTGTCGCCTCTGAATTTTAACTCAATCGTCTTGATTTCAAATATTTTGTCAGGGAGAACCCAGATGATGAAACGCTTGACCCATCAATTGATTGGTCTTCTGAGCCTGCTGCTTGTGGCCCTACCCGCTGTGGCTTCCGATTACAGCGTCTCATTTAACCAGATTGTTGAGCACCCGGCGCTCGACGCCCTGCGTCAGGGCGTCAAAGACGAACTTTCTGCCCAGGGGCTGAAAGTGACCTACCATGACCATATTGCCCAGGGAAACATTGCTACGGCCAACCTCATCGCCAAACAGATTCTTGGAGAGCAGCCCGATGTTGCTGTCGGCATAGCCACTCCCACAGCCCAGGCCTGCGCCCAGGCGATTAAATCTCTGCCGATTATTTTTGCTGCGGTGACCGACCCGGTTGGCGCTGGTCTGGTCAAATCGCTGGAAAGACCGGGGGGCAATGTCAGCGGCACAAGCGACATGAGCCCTATTGATCGACAACTGGAACTGATTCTGGAATTCCTGCCCAAATTGAAAA
>JAPHSA010000122.1 GCA_026193235.1 Deltaproteobacteria bacterium
CAGTATCAATATATTAACATTCCCGCTCAATCCTGACAAAAAAACTCAGTTATTCCAAGTTTCTAGAAATCATTTCTAATAATATTTTTGTTGCATCCCATCCGCTCCTATTTTACCTTACCGGCCAATAGACTTAATATTCCATATATAAAAAACTGTGTATTATTACACAAAAACCATGGACTTTCTGCCACACTTAAAACCTAGTTCTATTCGGGAAATAAAATCACACTACTGTCCTAACCTTCGGTTAATTCGTGGGTTAATCTTGTCTCTTTACTTTGACTGCATGGGAGTAATCTGTATGAAGAAAATTTCAGGAAAATTATTATTTTGCATCCTGACGCTAAGTCTTATCTGGATCGGGTTTGCTGGCGCAGCGGACCACTCATTTATCGAAGGTCCGCTCAACAGCGGCCCAGAAGCCACCAAGGCCTGTCTGGAATGTCATGAAGATGCCGCCAAGGATATGATGAAAACCAGCCACTGGAGCTGGAACATGGAACAAGTCATCGATGGAAAACCGATCAAGCGCGGTAAAATAAGCGCTATGAACAATTTCTGTGTTTCGGTTAGATCCAACGAGCCACGCTGTACCAGCTGTCATGTTGGTTACGGCTGGAAAGACAGCAGTTTTGATTTCACCGACGAGTCCAAAGTCGACTGTCTGGTCTGCCACGACACCACCGGTACCTATGTAAAAACATCAACTGGTGCTGGGCTGCCGGCTGACGATGTCGATCTGCTTTACGTTGCCCGCAACGTCGGCAAGAGCTCTCGCCAGAACTGCGGCAGCTGTCACTTCTTCGGTGGCGGCGGTGATGCAGTCAAGCACGGTGACCTGGATTCCAGCATGGACTACCCGAGTAAAGAGATCGACGTTCATATGGATACCGATGGAAATGATTTCAGCTGTGCAAGCTGTCACGAAACGACCAATCACGATATTCCTGGAAATGCTATGGTCGTCTCCCCTAAAGGTGAAAAACATATCGGTTGTATCGGTTGTCATGGAGAGGATGTCCACAGCGAATCAGTCCTCAACCAGCACACCGACACAGTTGCCTGCCAGACCTGCCACATCCCTGCTTTTGCCAAAGAAATCCCGACCAAAACTTCCTGGGACTGGTCAACAGCCGGCAAGGACATCAAAGGTGAAAAAGACCAGTATGGCAAACCGACCTATGTAAAGAAAAAAGGCAATTTCACCTGGGGTAAAAACATCACTCCTGAATATGCCTGGTACAACGGAACTGCAGGCGCGTACCAATTCGGTCAAAAGATCGATCCCACCAAGGTAACCGCCCTGAGCTATCCGAATGGCAAACGAAGTGAAATGGACGCCAAAATTTACCCGTTCAAGATTCACACAGGTAAACAGATTTACGATACCAAAAACATGTACTTCATCACCCCGAAGGTTTATGGTGGTAAAGGTGACAAGGAAGCCTACTGGAAAAACTTTAACTGGGTCAAAGCAGCCACAGCCGGTATGAAGGCGTCTGGACTGGATTTCAGTGGTGAGTTCGATTTCGCTCCAACCATCATGTACTGGCGGATTAACCACATGGTTGCCCCAAAGGAACAGGCGCTCGGCTGTCTCGAATGTCACGGTGACAATGGCCGCCTCGACTGGGCAAAACTCGGTTACCAAGGCGATCCGCTTAAAGACACCAAGTACGCAAGAACCAAATAACGAGGATTTTGACAAGGGATTACCTTATCTAATCCAATTACACCACAAAGCCCCCGGAGGATTTATTTCGGGGGCTTTGTCTTTTCCTTCAACCTCGTAGTGTCTAATAGATTTCTGTTTATCCTTGAGCCAACACTTGCCTCACCACCTGCCTAACTGTTCTATCCTGGAAGAGTTGACTAATCTGCTGCACCCAATTGCATAACCGTCTCCATTTGCTCAGCGCCGGAAGAGCCATCGATGATCAAAACCTTCTGCTCAGGGTAAGCTCAATAGAAAATCAGAAACAACTGGAATCTTACAACTTGACAACGGCTACAACAGGCTGTTCAATTAAAGGCATACCTCCTTATCATGAACACCTTTAATAACATGAACAGAGTTGCTCTCTAAAAGGATTTCTATGCCTCGAAAAGCACTGATCAAAGACGAACAGATTATTCGTGACTGCATGAAAAACATTCGGGGGATTCCTCAGGCTAAAATCGAATTTATGGTGCAGAAAGTTGGTGGGCCTTTTTCCGGAACCTTCCGCCTTTCAGGCCCCTGGGGTGAATTTTATTATTTAATCAAGGTTGTTCCAAAACTGACGCCCATGGTGACCGATCTCGTCATTCACCAGATCAGAACCTCAGCGGCTCCAAATGATGCCAAGCCAATTCTGGTCAGTCATTATATTTCCCCCCAGATGGCAGCACTGCTGAAACAGAAAGAGATTGAATATGCAGACTGTTCCGGCAACCTGTATCTTAATCGCATGCCGCTATATATTGAAATTGGGGGGCAAAAGCATTCCCCTAAACCTCCCGGGGCTGATCGCCTGTTCCGCCCGTCAGGACTCAAACTGGTTTATCAGCTATTACGCAATCGCCAGGCAGTAAATGCTACCTACCGCGCTCTGGCGGATGATTCCGGCATTGCATTGGGAGCTATCGGAAGCCTGTTTGCTGAGCTGGAAAAGCGCGGCAACCTGGCAACCGATGAATCAGGAATGCGCCAGCTGGAGGCGATTGAAGAGTTACTGCAACGCTGGCAACTCGGATATCTGGAAACCCTGAAGCCCAAGCTGTTTCTGCAACGTTGCCAACTGGCCCCCGGTTACACCGTCAACCAGATTCCGGAAAAATTGAAAAAGTTGAGCGCTGGTGAGCAGGTTCTGATCGGAGGAGAATTAGGCGCCGCACTGCTCACCAGTGGATTCCAACCACAGAGCGCGGTGCTTTACCTGCAAGCGGAGCTACAATTAAAAACCATGCTGCAATTACAGCTCACCCCCAACCCGGACGGTCAGATCACCCTGCTGCAACCCTTCGGACGCCAATGCAGCTGGTCCGGCTGGCAACCGGAAGGATTGACACTTGCAGATCCACTGCTGACTTTTGCTGAGCTTTACGGGACTGCAACCGACCAGGTTGCTGATAAACTCTATCACCAGTATCTTTTACCCCGCTTCGGTCAATAATATGGAACAGCTAAGAAGTCTGTTACATAGTATCGATGGGCGTGGCTATAAGGCCTACAAACAACTTCAGGGCTGCTATAATTTTGCCAACTTTCAGCTCTCTATCGACCATGTTCAGGGCGATCCCTTTGCCCTGCCGTCACGCATCAGTATTCAGTTAACAGCAGAACAACACGGCATCCCTGCTCAATTCTGGCAAACCCGGGTGCGGCAGACTGCATTGGAAGACTTTCTCGCCCGGGAAATTCATGCCGCGCTTCAGGTCAACGTCAAGGGGCGCCGTGGCACAGGCCATAGCGGTGATATGGAAATCTCCATCAACGGTCAGCAGGTTCTCAAACGCAACGCCGTCCTCATCAATAATGACCAACTTGAAGCCCGCCTGCTTTTTGCCCTGCCCGGCTCCGGCCGCTCTGTTCTAGCTGGAGAAGCCGCAGAAATGTTTTTTATTGAGCTCCCCAGAGTCATTGAACAGGGGTTGATCTGGGCCAACCGATCACTCGAAAAAATGCGCACGCATATCGAGTCAATCGAGGATCAGCATGCGTTGCGCGAGCAGCTTGACGATCTTAAAGCTGTGGCCTTTGTGGCCGATGGATCCTTGTTGCCTCGTCAGACAGGCATTGACGACCGTCCGTTTGCTAAGGGTATCAGGTTCAAGTCCCCGACTGAGTTAAAGCGAACTCTGGATTTGCCCCATCGGGGAATGATATCCGGCATGGCCATTCCCGCGGGAGTTACCCTGATTGTCGGTGGCGGATTTCATGGTAAATCCACCTTGCTTCAGGCTTTGGAACGCGGCATTTATAATCATATTCCCGGAGACGGTCGGGAACTGGTCGTCACTGACCCCACGGCAGTCAAAATCCGCGCGGAAGATCATCGCTCCATCAATCAGGTTGATATCAGCCCATTCATTGCTACTCTGCCCGGCAACCGTGAAACCAGCAATTTTTCCACAGAAAATGCCAGTGGCAGCACCTCACAGGCTGCGAACATAATCGAAGCCCTGGAATGCGGTTGCCGTTGCCTGTTGATCGATGAGGATACCTCGGCAACCAATTTCATGATCCGCGATCAACGGATGCAACAGCTGGTACCGGACAATCAGGAACCGATCACTCCGTTGCTGCACCGGGTGCGTGAACTGTACGAAACTGAGGGGGTTTCCAGCATCATCGTCACCGGCGGTTCCGGTGATTATCTCTCCGTTGCCGATCAGGTCATCATGCTCAACAACTACCAACCGTTCGATGTTACGGACAAAGCCAGAAAAATAGCCGGCACTAAACCAGAAGTCGGCTCAAGAAAAGTCCCCTTCCGCCAGGGACTACCGCGCAAAATCAAACTGAACCTGCGCGCGCTCCCCAGACAGCGTGAAGCAAAAATACTGGTACGTGAACAACGCTTACTGGAATATGGCAGACAACGGATCGACCTGTCACAGGTTGAACAATTGCTCGACAGCGGCCAGACTGAATCGATCGGTCGCCTCCTCGCCTGGTGCCATCAGCATGATACCCATCAGGAGCTGGGATTAATCGCCGCGATACAGCAGGCCCTGGATCAGGTCGAACAACGGGGTCTCGATATCCTGCTCTCTTGGAAAGCTGGCCATTTGGCCATGCCACGACTTTACGAACTGGCTGCTGCGGCCAATCGCGCGCGCTGTGACAGCTAAAATCAACTTTATTCACAAGTGGCCCGAATCTGCGCTTGTTCCGACTGCTTGAACCTGTTAAACAACATGGTGCAAAACTTTTTATAGTTTTTCGTTTGGATTCTGACATGCCGCTGGTTCCTAAAATCCTCAGATTACTCGAACGAACCGGCTTTCGTTTGTTGATTCTGGCCGTTCTGGTCGGCATTGTTGCCGGCAGCGGCGCCCTGGCCTTCTATTTTGCTACCAATGCGGTTGAACATCTAACCCTTGGAAAAATTGGCAATTTTCACCCTCCCCTGGAAGGTACGTCCGAAAGCTCCTTCAGCAATTTCATCGACAACCTCTCTGTGCCCTATCGTTGGTGCCTTTTCCTGCTTCCCGCCATTGGTGGATTAATTTCCGGCTGGCTGGTTTATACCTTTGCCCCCGAAGCCGAAGGGCATGGAACTGATGGTGCCATTGAAGCTTTTCACCGCAAGGGGGGCGTCATCCGTGGCCGGGTTCCAATTATCAAAACCATCGCTTCGGTCGTCACCATCGGGACTGGAGGATCGGCAGGTCGAGAAGGCCCGATTGCTCAGATCGGAGCGGGTTTCGGATCTTTTGTCGCCACCAAACTAGGGCTATCAGCCCAGGATCGCCGGATTCTCCTGCTCGCCGGGATGGCCGGGGGCATCGGTGCCACCTTCCGCTCCCCTCTGGGCGGAGCCTTATTCGCCGTAGAAGTTCTGTATCGTGACCCGGAATTTGAGCATGAGGGATTAATCCCCTGCATCATTTCATCGATCATTGCCTATTCCCTTTTCGGTGCAGTCACCGGTTGGGAACCGCTGCTCGACACTCCCCTGTTCCGCTTTGACAAACCGCCGGAGTTACTCCTCTACCTGGTTCTGGGAGTTGCCTGCGCCCTGTTTGGCGTAGTTTACGTCAAAGTCTTTTATGGCATGCGTGATATCTTCCGAAAACTACCCATGCCGAATTGGTTGAAACCAGCGGTTGGCGGACTGGCATTGGGAATTCTGGCCATGTTCATCCCCCAGGTGCTGGGTTCCGGCTACGGCTGGGTGCAGGCGGCGCTATATGGAAAAATGGCACTCTGGGTTATGCTGGTCATTGC
Organism: Deltaproteobacteria bacterium; assembly: GCA_026193235.1. GTDB lineage: Bacteria > Desulfobacterota > Desulfuromonadia > Desulfuromonadales > Geopsychrobacteraceae > JAPHSA01. The sequence continues at coordinate 5,939 of JAPHSA010000122.1, forward strand.
TCTGGCTAAGGTCGTTGCCACCAGCCTGACAATTTCATCCGGTGGCTCAGGTGGCGTTTTTGCTCCCAGTCTGGTTATTGGAGCCATGCTCGGTGGAACCTTTGGCGCCACTGCGGAAATCCTTTTCCCAGCCCTGGTACAAGATCCACGCGCCTATGTCCTGGTCGGCATGGCCGGCTTCTTTGCCGGCGTGGCCAACGCCCCGGTAGCGACCTTGATTATGGTCAGTGAATTGACCGGCAATTATGGTCTGCTCGCACCACTGATGCTGGTCTGCGTCATTGCTATGATCGTCATGCGGAAAAACAGCATCTACGAAAAACAAGTCGCTTGTCGTTTTGATTCTCCAGCTCATCTGGGGGATTTTGTCATCGACATTCTCGAAGGGATTCAGGTAAAAAGTCTGGCGCGAAAAGGGCGAAAACCTACTTTGATCCCCGAAGGAATGACATTGCCGGAAATTCTCAACAGGATTGCTGCGGCAAAAACCACCTACTACCCGGTAGTAAATGAAGAGGGGTTGATGACCGGTATCTTTTCGATGACTGACATCCGTCGGATCCTCAATGAAGATATCCCACCGACTTTGGTCATCGCTCGTGATATTGCCACCCGCACCGTTATCACAGCAACTCCGGAAGAACATCTGACCGATGTGATGAAAAAACTGACCGCCCGTAACCTGGATGAAATCCCGGTCGTTGAGACAGATGTCCCGGAAAAAGTTCTCTATATGCTGTCCCGCCGGACCCTGCTCGCCCATTACGCTGAACAGATGGAGAAAACCAAAAAGGATTTTCAGGATTAGATGCCCATAGCTCCCTGCCATCTACTTGCTGTTGACGTCGGCCTGCATACCGGGCTGGCTCTGTTCGACGAAAATCATCAATTACTCTGGTATCGTTCCCATCATCTGCCAAATCCTAAAAAACTGAAAATAATGATCTCAAAACTCTTGCGCGACAGCCCGCATCCAACGCATATTTATCTGGAAGGGAGCGGCCCACTCGCTGAGCTCTGGCTGCGTGAAGCCGAAAAACTTTCCATCACTGTCAGGCAGATTTCAGCTGAACTCTGGCGGGAAAAACTTTTTTACGCCCGGCAGCGAACCAGTGGCACGCAGGCCAAAAAAGAAGCTGACAGTCTGGCGCGCCTGGTCATCAAGGAACTTGGGGGGAAAAGGCCGACTCAACTCAGACATGATACTGCAGAAGCAGTTCTGGTTGGACTCTATGGATTGCTCGAATTAGGCTGGCTGGAAAACTGGCCCATCAACAGGAAATGAAATGAAAAATTACGATTTTATCGTCATCGGCGGTGGCATTGTCGGACTGGCAACGGCGCGCCAACTGCAGCAACAGTTTAATCATGCCAAGGTCCTGGTTCTCGAAAAAGAACTCCGTCTGGCAATTCACCAGACTGGCCGCAACAGTGGCATTATTCACGCTGGTGTCTACTACGCACCAGGCAGTCTTAAAGCGCAATTTTGCCGGGCAGGAAATGTTGAAACCAAAGCATTCTGCCGTGAGCATGGCATTCCCTTCAGGGAAACCGGCAAGCTGCTGGTGGCCACCGACGCACAGGACCGGGAAAACATGCAGGATCTGCTTGAACGCTGCCGCATCAACGAAATTGAAACAGAGGAATTAGATCAGCAGCAACTTAAAGAAATGGAACCAAATGTCACCGGTGTTGCTGCCACCTGGGTGCCCTCTACTGGTATTGTTGATTTTGCTGAAGTGACAAAGAAACTGGCTGAACAGGTTGTTGCAGCCGGCGGGGAAATCCAGACCAATTGCCGGGTTACCGGATTGCGGGAAGATCAGGGGATAGAGGTGACAACCATTCAGGGGCTTTTCCATGGCCGCTTTCTGGTCAGTTGCGCCGGACTCCATTCTGATCGTGTCATTCGCATGCTTGGACAGAAACCGGACTTCAAAATACTCCCTTTCCGCGGTGAATATTTCCAACTCCCAGGAGCCAAGAGCAGCATCGTCACCCACCCGATTTACCCGATTCCCAACCCCGAACTGCCGTTTCTCGGCATTCACCTGACCCCGATGATCGACGGTTCACTGACCGTCGGCCCTAATGCAACCTTGGCTCTGGCCCGTGAAGGCTACAGCCGCTGGACCATGAATCTTGCTGACCTGGCCGACATGTTCAGCTATCCGGGACTCTATAGACTGATCATGAAATATCCCATGGCAACTTTGACGGAGTTGAAAAACTCCCTCTACCGCCCAGGCTACCTGAAACTGGTCAACCGCTATTGCCCTGCAATTAAGGAACAGGACCTGCTCCCCTATCCATCTGGGGTCCGCGCTCAAGCAGTGAGGCCGGATGGAACGACTTTGGATGATTTTCTTTTCGTCGAAACTGAGCGCGCGCTGATTGTCGGCAATGCACCATCACCAGCTGCAACTTCGGCTATGCCGATTGCCCGGCATATCTGCGACAAGGTGGAAAAGTTGATCGACTGATAGAGGTCAAACGAATTCAGGGGGAAGCGCCTTTTGCACCTCCCCCTGAAAAAAATCAAATCTCAATTGCTGTCGTTCTGCCAGCAAAAAACTCAGCCAGACATTGCGATTCGTCTTGTTTTCGCAGTAGCAGCGTTTCCATTTCTTCCGGTTCTCACTTTTGCCCCGGCAAACTTACTGCCCTTAGACAAACTGGTGCGATTTCTGTTGTGTTGATTTTTCCCCTTGGCTCCCGCTTGATTGGGACGACCATTTTTGATCGGTTCAGCGACGATATGCGGATTCGGCTCGTAGCCTGCAATCATCTGCTCAGGAATCTTGGCTGTCAGCAACCGCTCAATATCCTTCAACAGTTTGAGTTCATCGACACAGACCAGAGAAACGGCCTGGCCAGCACGACCAGCACGACCAGTACGGCCAATACGGTGAACATAATCTTCAGAAATATTTGGCAGCTCGTAATTGACGACATAAGGCAGCTGGTCAATATCAAGACCGCGGGCAGCGATATCTGTAGCAACCAGAACCCGGACTGCTCCTTTTTTAAAATCTGCCAGTGCTTTCGTTCTGGCCCCCTGGCTCTTATTTCCATGAATTGCCGCAGCGCTGATACCATCCTTTGTGAGTTGTCCCGACAGATGATTAGCCCCGTGCTTGGTCCGGGTAAAAACCAGAACCTGTCTCCAGTTCTGGGAACCGATCAGGTAAGACAGCAATTCGCGTTTACGTTTTTTATCAACACGATGAACAACCTGAGCCACAGTTTCCGCAGCGGTATTGCGCTGTGCTACCTCAATGAGTTCAGGGGAAGTTAAGAATCCATTAGCCAGTCTTTTGATGTCACTGGAAAAGGTCGCGGAAAAAAGCAGGTTCTGTCGCTGCTTCGGCAATAGCGCGAGAATTTTGCGAATGTCATGGATAAAGCCCATGTCCAACATGCGATCAGCTTCATCAAGAACCAGAATTTCGACTTTGGATAAATCCAGAGTCCTCTGTCCGACATGGTCCAGTAGCCGCCCAGGTGTTGCGACGAGGATATCGACGCCACTGCGAAGCGCTGAAAATTGTGGACGGATACTCACGCCGCCGAAGATCACCGCCGAACGCAGCGGCAGATACTTACCGTAATTTGTAACACTTTCGGCAATCTGGGCAGCCAGTTCCCGTGTTGGAGTTAACACCAGGGCGCGTACCGGACGGCGACCATTTACAGGGGTTTTGCTGTTCAACCGTTGCAGAAGAGGCAGGGTAAAACCGGCCGTTTTACCGGTACCGGTCTGAGCGGCGGCCAGAATATCAGCTCCCTTGAGAACTGCAGGGATAGCTTTGGCCTGAATAGGTGTGGGTTGACTGTAGCCCTGTTCGGACACAGCACGAAGAAGTTCGGTCGCAAGACCGAGATCAGCAAACGTCATAAAAGATTTTACTCCAGAAATTGAACCGGCCCATCCCATGTATTTAACAAAGGAACGGTCTTAGGCTGGATATATTTAAAAAGGGGTGTCAGGGGAATATCTAAAGAAACTACCGAGGCACTACGAGTGCCGACCGAAGGGCACAAATGATTAACGGACCCTAGCAGGTTTATGCAACCATGTCCAACTTTATAATTTTATACGGTCGCAGTTCTGGGAAAATCAAAGCCTGAATCTCATCAAGCGGACTTGCAGCGTACCTTTACATCCTGAGCTGAACAAATTTTTTGTGAAGATTAACTCCTGCGATGTGATCAGCAAACAACAAAAAAGTCCAAGAATTCAATCGATTAATCAACTAATATTATAATCTGCAAATCCTAAGCAAGAAATGGCATAATTTCTATCTGTCTCCAAGGAGGTTACCATGCCACTCTCAGTCAACAATAGCATCTCAGCTCTACGCGCCTTCGCCATCAAGCAAAACGTCACAGCCAACAATATCGCCAACAGTGAAAATCAGGGGTTCAAAAAATCAAGAGCAGTGCTGGAGGAAGACTCAACCGGGGCAGTCACAACAAAGATCCTACCGGTCAACACCCCGGGAACAATGATCAGTCAACCAGATGGTTCTTTGGAAGAGACGTCCAATGTTGATCTCATTCAGGATACGACTGACATGATTACCACCAGACACGCCTACGAAGCCAACCTGAAAGCTCTGAAAATCAGTACGGAAATGGAAGATACGGTGCTTGACCTGATTGGCTGAAAATAAGACCAGAAAACAAAAAGCACTGGCCCAAGCGGTCGGTGC
>JAPHSA010000138.1 GCA_026193235.1 Deltaproteobacteria bacterium
CTTAAGGACATATGCAAACCTCAATTTGACAGGACTTTTACAAATATAAATGCAGATGACCGTTGATTAAGCCGAGCTCTTGCCACAACTGCTAAACATTGAAGTTGTTGAATCAGTTTAAATAGTATATTTTTATACTATAGGTAATATAATCTTGCTATAGTATAAAAATTTATATATGATTAGTTTGGTTTTTTTCTACAAAGGGTGAAGTGTATGGAAGCAGAGCAAATTGCGGAGAAACTGGTTGAGTTTTATCAAAAGCCCTTTGGCGGAAAAACCATGGGGCGCTATCGCATCACGATGAAATACATGTGCAGAATTGCCGGGTGCAGAAGGCTTTTTCCTGACGCTATCCAAAAGATATCTCAAGAGCTTTATCAGCTTGGCTATATTCTCATCGACATGGAAAGCTACTTTGTCATTATCAGTCACAAAACTTTTACCAATTACCGACGAGTCAACGATTCTCTCTTTCTTTGATCCTTCAATGCAGGAGGGTGAAATGTTAATCTGGAACTATTTGAACGATTACCTAATTTACTGGAGAAGGACTGGAAGCGAAGCTTTTTTTGCTCATATTAACAAAAGAATTGCTGAGGTTTATTTCAGCTGAGGGGACCTGATACCTGAATCTGCGAATGTTTCGATCTTATTGATTCGGGATCACTTACAACCACAAGATGTGGTTTTAAAGGAGAATGATAAATGAAAAATTCACGTTTAAATTTCATCAACGCGACTCTGTTGAGTTGCTTCCTCTTTCTGGTCGCCTGCTCTGGACCACAACTGAAGTTCGAGCCGATTCCGGTGAGCGCCAATCCGACTGAAGAGGCGACTAAACTCGAAACCGAACTTGTTAACGCCCGTCAGCAACAGGTCAATATCCTGGCGCCAAGCTGGTTCAGTAAAGCTGAAGCATCTTTGGCTGAAAGTAAAAAGTTAATTGCGCAAAAGGGCGCTATGGGTGAAATTGGAATCAATGTTTCTAGAGGCCACGCTGAACTGGTGAAGGCTCAGGAAATGGCCAAAATCTCCCGAACGGCAATCCCTGAGGCCATCAAGGGTCGGGATATGGCCCGCGTCGCCGGGGCGACCTCTTTTGGTCAGGATTATGCCGACGTCGAGGCGCAGTTCCTCAATCTGACCCGCGCGATTGAGGACAACAACCTGAGCTATGCTCAGCGTAATCAGAAAAAAGTTGTTGATGCCTTTCAGGTGATCGAAATCCGCGCGATTAAAGAGACGACCTTGGGGGAGGTGCGTAAACTTTTGGTGCAGGCTGAAAAAGAGGGGGCTAAAAAGTTGGCCCCAGAGGTTCTGAATGAAGTACAGAAGGAGCTTCAGGATGTAGATGCCTTTATCTCGGCCAACCCTTATGCCAAGGAGGAGATGCATAAGAAGGCGAACGCAGCCCTGTTCAAGGCCGGTCGCCTGGTACAACTCACTCGGCAAAGCGAGATGCTGCGTAAGATGCAACCAATTGATATCGCGCTATGGTCGGAAGCTGCCATTAAGAAGACTGCTGAGCGTCTCGGCGCCCCCGACATGCGCGACCAGCCATTCGATACCCAAGTAGACAATATTCTGGGGACTGCTAGCTCACTTGTGTCGGATCGGGATTTTCTCTCGAAACAAAGCAAAAGCCAGCAGGACGAACTCTTAGCACTCAAGATGAAGTCAGCTGAAGAGATAGCCTCGCTGCAAGCCAAACTGGATATCGAGTTGGGCAAACTGGAAAAGGCCGAGGCTGTAAAGCGGATGGAACAGGAACATCTCGCAGCAGAGAAACGCGCTGCTGAAGAGAAGCTGGCCAGTGAGCGGAAGTTCAACGAACTCTACAACCAGGTTCAGGCGCTATTCGCCAAGGAAGAAGCCGAGTGCTACAAGCAGGGCCAGCAGATGGTGGTGCGTTTACGCGGGATGAGCTTCCCCGTCGGACAATCACTCATTATGCCTGAGAATTATGCGCTGCTGAGCAAGGTACAGCAGGCGATTCGGACCTTTGAAAGCCCGGACATTACAATCGAAGGGCATACTGATTCGACTGGCGCGCTCGAATTGAATAATCACCTGTCTCAGAAACGCGCAGAAGCGGTGCGGGACTACCTGCTGGCTAACAGTGTCAGTACCGAGGATAAGGTTACCTCCGTCGGCTACGGTCCGAGCAGACCTCTTGCTCCTAATACCACGACCGAGGGACGTGCTCAGAATCGCCGGATCGACGTGATTATCACGCCAAAGGGACAAAGCATTCTCTAAGTTCATTCACGCTGATCATATGTTTATTACCATTCAGGGCTCTTCTATTAGAAGAGCCCTGAATTTTTATCTACAAAAACAGGTTTTCTTGAGACTCCTGACAATCATGACACTGGACCCCGGCAACAACCAAATTTGACAATGTCTGTCAGATCCTGAGTCCACAAATCAACCGTTCATTGATTCCCAAACGAATAACATCCCGTTGCGGAAGGCGCTGGACATAAAACTCTGGTTGTCCCGATCAATAGAAGCACGGTTTGATTGTTGATAGCGCGGACCGCTGTCGATGTTGCGGGCCACCAGAGTCCGGAACTTATCCCTGCCCATGACGCTGACAACATCCCCGACCTTGACTTGGTATGACGGGATGTCCACCCGCCACCCGTTGATCCGAAAATGCCCATGATTTAGCAACTGCCGGGCCTGCATACGGGTATTTCCGATATCAGCGCGGAAGACGGTATTATTCAACCGCATTTCAAGCAATCGCAACAGGCTATCCCCTGTAATGCCTTTTTGTTGCGAGGCGTTTTCAAAAGTTCTAAGTTGTGACAAAAACAATAATGTCCAAGAAACAAGGGGCAATTCAAAAGTTAATTCTGTTGAACGTCCTACCTATTTCTGCTTCCAACTCCCGTCCGGGTTCTCCAGATACCAGCCTTTTTGCGCTTGATCACGCCAGGAATCGGCAAAAATACTTTGTACCTCGCCGCTTTTGTCGGGGAAATTGTTGGCACTGGCAATTTCCTGGTAAAGCCGCTGGCGGTCCTGATTCTCCGCTTTAACCAACTGGTTGAGTTGCCCTTTCTGTTTCAGGGACAACCCGTCGGTGTTACGGATTTTGAGCAAGCCGTCATGACTTAAGCCCACATTGCCCGAGTTGAGCAGATCGATAAGCTGACCGGATCGGTCTTTGATCGCTTCTTTAATGGTCCGGATTGCCGGGGTGCTGACATTGATATCCTGAGCGGCATCGGCACTGGCGGGCAGCATCAGTTGGTAAAAACTGCTGCCGGGGGATTTGTCAGCGGGTGGTGGAACCGCATTGTCAGTTCCGTTCGCCGGTTGGCCACCCCAGACCTCGTTCACGATCTTATCCGCTGCGCCGCGCATCTCCTCGGCTGGAAAATAAATGTTGATGGTGACACAGGAAAACACAGCCAGGCTAAGCATCAGGCTAAAACTGCGAACAATCGTTTTCATTTTTATCCTCCTTTGTTGCTATTGGTATCGGTTGATTTATTTCTGCTTCCGGCCCGGTCGATGCGACCGAGGCGATTCACCATCTCTTTGAATGATATGGTCGGTGTGGTTGTGGTGATATCAATGCGTGGCGGCAGTAGGCCACCATGCACAAGGTAACGATTCGAGCCGGGCAAAGCCGTGCCGATCAGCGTGAAAGTATCATTGACCAGCGAGCAGTCGAAGGCGATCTTCCGGTAGCGATAAAAATCGATGAACTGGTAGATCCCCCGCGAGAGAGCGGCTGAAATCCCCCCCTGGCTCAATATGCTCAGGTTGTTCAAGGCCTTGACACTGATGTTGCGGGTCCCGGTTTCGCGGGTGGCGACAGCCGCTTCGAAGGCAGCCGGGGTGGTGCCGAAAAGCTGCAGGCCCCGCACATGTCCATCAAGTATGCCATTCATTTCACCGAAGTCGAATGTGTGCGTGGCCTGCTGCAGGTCAAGGTCGGTGAAATCAATATCGGTATAGAAGACCGGGTGACTGGAAAATGGCTCGCTGTAGCGCATATTACTGAATTGAAACCGGCCGCCGAAAACCTCGACGCTGGCGATGCCGGTGGTGCTGAGCTGGCGGTCGAGGTAGCGGATTGTCCCAAGATTTGCGCTCAGGCTGCCCTGCATGATCGGCAGGCCGAGGTCACGGTTGAGGGGTTCCAGGTTGACTCCGGCAATGTCAATTTTGATTGACCCTTGCGGTTGCCCCTTCGCCCAGCTCAGGCTGACATCCTCAATGGCCAGATGGCCGCCGGCCAGGCTCAGCTGCAGTGGTGAGATAATGGCAATCCTGTTAAGCTCTGCAGTCAGCTGCAGCTTTCCCTGCTCAACCGTTGCCGGGCCGACGGAGAGCGCGCCGAGAGTGATATTCCCGGAATATTTTGTCACTGAAGCCGCTGTGTCAGCCTGGATGCCGTTGCCGAGGAAAAAGGGGATGGTGCCGCTGCCGTCAATCATCTCCAACTGCTGATCCTGCCAATACGCACTCAGGTCCTTAAGAGTCACCGCTCCCTGCGTCAGCCAGCCGCTTGGGCCCCAATGCAGCTGGTAGTCGAGGGCCAGCCGACCCGCCAGGTCCAAATTAGCCAATGTCGGTTGAAAATCATGCAACAGTGGTTTGAGTTGTTCTCCATAACTGCTGCTCAGTTCAATCAGGTCGAGACGCCCTTTTGAGCTGATCCGGTCCGGACTGAATTGCCCGTTCGCCACCAGTTTCCCGAGCTTTGGCAAATTGATTTCCAGCAGTTTGGCGGTCAGCTCCCCGGTACCGATGTTCAACTCCCCGTGCACGGAAAAATTGGCTTGATAGCTGGACAGGTTGGCGTAGAAGACTCCGGCCAGCACTTCCCGGGCGGCAATAATACCGTTCAGATCCAGCGCTATCGATCCCGCTGACCAGGATCCATTGATGTGCCCCTGCAGGGCGACGGCCGCCGCGCCGACCCCTGTGAGGCCATCGGCAGAGTTGTAGTTCAGGTCGTTTACCGAAAGTTTCTCAAACGCAAGAGAATAACCCGCGTCGGAAAATTCAGCTGATGCGTAGCCGGCGAGACGAGCGGTGAGCACATCACCGTACGCTGCTCCAGCGCTGATTGTGATGTCGCTGAATGTAAATTGATTCTTCGCGAGTTGAAATTTGGTCTGCATTGCCAGATTTTTCAGGGACAACCCGGTGAAGAGAGTTTCAGCGGTGCTCAAATTGATGCGACCTTCCCAGTTGGAACCGCTGGCAGAGAATTGCCCGGCGATTTTTACCCCGCTGGCCGCCGGCATTTGAGGGGGGAGTTGATCTGGTGCCAGCAGTTGTTTAAGGATGTCCAGATTTGCAGCATTCAGGGACGCACTGAACTCCTGAAAGTTGCCGGACGCAGAGACGAACGGCTGGGAACCATGGCGCAGGTTAAGGGTGAAAGATTCCTGCCCATCGACCAGCTGGAGTTTGCCCTGGCCGTTTATTCGGCCGATATCGACGAGATAAGCTGTGGCGGGGGACGTTGCCGCGCTGCCCCGAACCTCGGTGGTCATGTCCAGGCGTCTGTCAGCCCACGAGAAATCGGCTGTCATGTGCAGCGCACCGTTGATCTTCAGCGCCGGACCGCCAATTAATACCACTTTGAGGGCTCCCGGATCGGGAATATTAATCGACGCCCTTCCGGCGAAATTATTGATATTGTTAATCCGGGCATTGAAATCAAAGGATACTTGAGCCGGATCAGTGAATTGCCCGGCTATTTCCCATCCCTGCTGCTCCCGGGCGAGAGAAACCCGGAGAGCCGAAAAGGGACTGCTCAATGTGTTCCAGGCCACCTGACCCCGGGCGACCTGTAGATCCAGTTGGAGTGAGCTGCTGTCCAAGGAAACTTTGATTCTGACATCCGTAAGGGTAAATGCCAGATTCGCAGGCAGCGGCGACGATTGTCCCAGTGCCCTGAAAAGATTTTGTAATTGTTCATCATCAAAGTGGGACAAACCGACCCGGCTTCCATCCAGAGCAAGCTCGCCTCCGCTGAACTCCAGCGACAGAGGGTCTTTGAGCAGTTGTTGTCCTTGCCAGGATAGACGTTCCAGGGTCAAGTTCTGTTGCGGGGAGAATTGCAGCATCCCGACGATGGCGACCGGCTGCTGCTCACCGCTGCCGACAAATGCGGAAAGCGAGAAACGACTCTGCGGTTGCAGTGTTCCGGTAAAATTCAGCTGATGAAAATGGAGCTGTCGGGTAGCGGTATTGATATCCAGACGGCCACCGCTGATCGTCAGCAGCTCAATGCTTACGGGGAGCTCGGGGAACGTCAGAGACGTATTTGCCGGATTTTCTTGCTCTGGTGATGGGTTGAACTCAAGTTGCGGATCGCTAATCAGCAGTTCATTCAGTCGGCGCTGCCAGAGTGAAGCCAGAGTGAAATTTACAGCCGCGCCGGGAACCACAAAGGTGCCCTGACGCGTGGAGATCTGCAGGTCATGGACCTCCATGCCTTTTTTCGACCAGTTCATCTGACCGATCCGAACCTTGCCGTC
>JAPHSA010000038.1 GCA_026193235.1 Deltaproteobacteria bacterium
ATCGCATTTACGGCATCACGCAAAGTGATCCCTTCATTTAATTCACCTTTGAAACGTACCAGAACAGATTCTGGCATATCGAGTGGCATGAAGCCAAGCGCGCCAGCAAAGGCGATCAGACCTGAGCCGGCTGGGAAGCTGATACCGATCGGAAAACGGGTGTGTGAATCACCACCGGTACCCACGGTATCAGGAACCAACAGACGGTTGAGCCAGCTGTGAATAACCCCGTCACCAGGGCGCAACGGAACACCGGCACGATCTGAGATGAACTTGGGTAGAGTGTTGTGCATCTTCACGTCAGCTGGTTTTGGATAAGCAGCGGTGTGACAGAAAGACTGCATGACCATCGGCGACTTGAACCGGAGACAAGCCAGCTCTTTAATTTCATCAGCGGTCATTGGACCGGTCGTGTCCTGAGAGCCGACGGTGGTCATAATCGGCGAGCAAGAAGAACCGGGCAGAACGCCTTCAACGCCGCAGGCGCGACCAACCATCTTCTGTGCCTGGGTGTAGCCCTGACCAGCCTTAGGCTCAGGGTTAGCCGCTTTGGCAAAGATATCAGTCTCACCCAGACCCAAAGCCTCACGAGCTTCTTTAGTCAAGGCACAACCAATAATCAGCGGAATTCGTCCTCCGGCACGATATTCATCTGGCACGGTATCCGGCTTGATTTCAAAGGTCGAAATAACCTCGCCAGCTTCGTTGGCCACTTCACCTTTTGCGGTATTGATGGTGATAACGTCACCCATGTTCAGGTTGGAAACGTCCATCCGCAACGGCAAAGCACCAGAATCCTGAGCAGTATTAAAAAAGATCGGAGCGATAACACCACCAATAATTACACCACCACGACGTTTATTTGGAACCGCCGGGATATCATCACCGATACACCAGAGGACACTATTACAAGCAGACTTACGTGATGATCCAGTACCAACAACATCACCAACAAAAGCAACCTGATGACCGGCCTCGCGCCACTTGGCGATTTCTTCGATTCCACCGGGGAACCGGGTTTTACCCATGGCAAGAGCATGGAGTGGGATATCAGGGCGGCTCCAGGCATCACCAGCGGGAGAAAAGTCATCCGTATTAATTTCACCTTCAACTTTAAAAACTTTTACGGTAATGGTTTCAGGCATGACCGGCTTACTCGTGAACCATTCTGCATTGGCCCAACTCTCAATTACCTTTGCAGCTGCAGCGTTTTTTTGTGATAATTCAATAACCTGGGCTGCTGCATCATAAACATATGTCATGCTAGACAGTGCATTAGCTGCCTCATCGGCCAGTTCGGCATCACTCAATGCAAGAATCAAGGGCTGAACATTATAACCGCCAATCATTGTACCGAGAATTTGCACTGCCTTAATTTTGTTAACCAAAGGAGAGGACTTGGCCCCAGTCACAACATCCGCCAGAAAAGCTGCTTTGACTTCAGCTGCGGGGTCAACACCGGGGGAAATACGCTCAGTCAAAAGATTCAACAAAAAATCTTCTTTCCCAGCAGGTGGGTTTTGCAACAAATCACAAAGATCGGCTGTTTGCTCTGGGTTCAGTGGCAGTGCAGGAATTCCCTGCGCACTTCGTTCTTCTTCATGCTTCAAATAAGCTTCGATCATCTCTCTCCTCCAATTATCAGTTTTGCAGCCAAGCTGCTTGAAAGGCAATTATACAAGGTCTCTCTGCCCCGCAAAAAATACACAGAAAATAAGCTTTAGATTGCATACTGTATACGATTTTTTAGGTTTTCTGTCAATCAACAGATCAATCAATTTCGTCCCCTTAAAAGCTCCTTCTGACTAATATTGTGACATTTTATGTCACATAGCTCCCATATACTTCAACATAGCAAGTAACCAAACTATTTATGTCGGGGTCATTATGTTTGAAATTCTTCTATTATCTGCTGTAACAATTATCGCACTTAGCCATTTGCTCCCAAAGATCGACTAAAAAAGCCCTGTCAACGGAGTCAACAGGGCTTCATAGAAGATTGAAACAATAAGGGTCTAAAGGACTTTGAGGAGTTCTACTTCAAAGACCAGGGCTGCATTTGGCGGAATGACCGGTGGTGCGCCACGTTCTGCATAAGCCAGTTGTGAGGGGATCACAAGCTGCCATTTATCCCCTTCTTTCATTAACTGCAAGGCCTCTGTCCAACCAGGAATAACACCATTCACCGGGAAGCTGACCGGCTCGCCACGCTGATAGGAACTATCAAACTCGGTGCCATCTATCAGCGTTCCACGGTAGTGGACCTGCACCGTTGATTCGGCCTTCGGTGTTGCACCTTGACCCGAGGCAAGGACCTTATACTGCAGACCACTTTCAAGAGTAGTGACTCCTTCCAGCTTGCTGTTTGTATCCAGAAAATCCTGGGCCAGTTTTTCATTTTTTTCGGCCTCAGCGGCTGCCTGTGCCATCTGCTCCATTTGCATCTGCTGCTGGTAGGCAGTCAGAATCTGGCCCATTTCCTCCTGAGTCAAGACTGTCTCTTCACCTTTTAAAGCGGCTTGAAGACCAGCCGCAAGCTGTGCGGGGTCAACATCAACTCCCTGTTGCTTCATATTCATACCGATATTCATACCGATAGCGTAACCAAGTTTTTCCTGTTCTGTCTCAAATTTATCCTCAGCACACACCAGGGTGGAAAAAAGCGCCAACAGCGTGAGGACAAGTATTATTTTCTTCATGCTAAACTCCGTTCAGTTAAAGTTTTTCAAATATAAGAAGGCCCGGTGAAATGACACCGGGCCTTCTTATCCTTACCATAAACCGATCTGCTTAACCAGCCATCAGCTCCTTAACCTTTTCAAAACCAAGATTGTAGGCTTTTTTATTCAGCTCAATAAAAGCCTCAGGGACTTTTGCCAAAACAGCTTGCAAACCCGACTCGCGCTTAACAACATCAGTCAACGCAATCATTGCACCGAGAGCAATGACGTTGGCAACAATCTCGCGACCAACTTCTAACTTGGCAGTCCGCATGATAGGGATGTCATAAATTGTATAATCACCCTTAGGCGGATTTTTAACAAAGTCCGTATCCACAAGCAACAGACCACCAGGCTTGATACCTACAGCATACTTGTCTGCGGCTTCCTGGGTCATTGCCAAACAGGCATCAACAATCGTTGCTTTCGGGTAATCAATCGGGTCTTCACCAATAATTACTTCGGACTTAGAAGCACCTCCACGGGCTTCTGGCCCGTAGCTTTGCGACTGAACGGCGTGACGGCCCTCAATAATTGAGGCCGCTTCCGCGAGTATAATTCCGGCAGTGATCAGACCCTGACCACCAGCACCGGAAAAGCGAATTTCATATCTTTCAGCCATGATACAATTCTCCTTATGCTGTGGGATCAGGCACCCTGAACACGGGCAATCAACTTTGCGTACTGATCGGTGTATTCCGCTCTCTCTTCTTTAAAAAGAACACCGGTCAAAACTTTGCCTTCCAACTGTTCGTCAGTCATCTTGGCAGCGGCTGCAACCGGTACTGCCACTTCTTTCAGACGTTTCATCATATCGACAACACTGCGGAACTTGTTACGGCGACCATAACTTGTCGGGCAGTCGTCCAGTACTTCAATGACAGACATGCCCTTATGCTTAATACCCTCAGCGATCAATTTATCGATCTGAGTTGCATGGAAGGACGTAGTCCGGGCTACAAATGTTGCTCCAGCACCGATTGCCAACTTACTGATATCAAAAATAGGGTCAGGATTACCATAAGGGGTGGTTGAAGCTTTCATCCCTGTTGGAGTACAGGGAGAGAACTGGCCACCGGTCATCCCGTAGATATAATTATTCATGATGACATAGGTCATATCAATATTACGCCGACAGGCATGAATAAAGTGATTACCACCGATTGCAGTACCATCACCATCGCCACCACAGCAGATGACCGTCATTTCAGGCTTGACCATCTTGATGCCGGTGGCAAATGCTGCAGCCCGTCCGTGAGCAGTGTGCAAGGTATTGAAGTCCATGTAACCTGGCAGACGACTGGCACAGCCGATACCGGAAACAATAGCAGTATTGTTCTTTTCCAAGCCACAGGTATCCATCGCCCGGATCAGCCCCTTCATAACAATGCCGTGACCGCAGCCCGGACACCAAATGTGTGGCAACTTACCTGGACGGATTGATTTTTCGTAATCGTAAGCCATTTAAAGTACCTCCTTCACCTTGGCCATGATCTCACCAGGGTTGATCGGATCACCGTCAACGCGAAAGACACCGGCAAGCTTACAGTCATTTTTAACAATACGCTCAACTTCAAAAATCATTTGTCCGAGGTTCATTTCGACAACGACCATAGAATTGACCTGCTTGCCTAGCTCAGCAACCCGCTTCTCCGGGAATGGCCAGATGGTGATCGGACGGAACAGACCGGCTTTGATCCCTTCAGCACGCATTTTGTTCACCGCATAACGTGCAGAGCGGGCTGAGGAACCGTAAGCAAAGATAACGACCTCTGCATCCTCAGTCAGATATTCTTCATTAGACTCGATATCGGCACGTGCTTCAGGACACTCAACCTTGGCAATCTGACGACGCTCTTCAAAAGCGACCAGATTGGCTTTCGTTGTCGGGAAACCGTCAGCAGCTTTGTTAAGTCCGGTAACATGGAAGCGATATTCTGAACCGAAGACTGCCAGCGGCGGCACATCAGTATCAGACTTGGCATCATACGGTTTGTATTCTTCCGGAGAGCAGGTCGGTGCGGCACGATCAATAATTTCCAGTTCACCCGGCTCGGGAAAAACGATCCGCTCACGCATGTGACCAACGATCTCATCATACAGAACCTGAACTGGCATGCGATATTTTTCAGCCAGATTAAACGCGCGCACGGTCTCAGTAAAGATCTCCTGACAGGACTCGGGGCAAACAGCAATTGCCGCATGGTCACCATGCGTACCCCAACGGGCCTGCATGACATCTGACTGGCCTGGACCTGTCGGCATACCGGTAGAGGGGCCACCGCGCATAACATTGATGATAACGCACGGAACCTCTGCAATACAGGCATACCCAATCAACTCTTGCTTGAGGGAAACGCCCGGACCCGATGTTGCAGTTAAAGATTTTGATCCAGCTAAAGAAGCACCGATAACTGATGCCATGGCACCGATTTCGTCTTCCATCTGGATAAACTTGCCACCGACTTTGGGAAGTTCCTCAGACATAACTTCCGCAACTTCGGTGGAGGGAGTAATGGGGTAACCGCCGAAAAATTTGCAGCCAGCGTATATTGCGCCCAAAGCGCATGCTGAATTCCCCTGCAATAAAGCTACTTTTTTAGCCACGAACCGACCTCCTCTAGCGTATTACAGCTTGTGAACTTTGATGGCGAAATCAGGGCAGCGCAGTTCGCACTGATTACATGCGATACAGGCATCAGCATTAGCTACCTTGACAACAAATGCATCCATCTCCAGAACCTTGGTAGGGCAGAACTCAACACAAATGCTGCACCCCTTACAGTATTCCTCGATGATCTCGATTTCCGCTTTCGCGCTCATGAACGTCTTTCTCCTTTACACGTGATTACTGATTACACAGTCTGATCAAAGCGGCGGAATCCTATCACATGAGGCAAACATACGCCAATAAAAATATGTACCAGATCCAGACCACTTAACAATCTTCTTCAAGATTGCTTCATACAAATTTATCAATGTAATTCTTAAAAAGAAGGGCAGCCGAAAGGCTGCCCTTTCATCGCAACTAACCTATTAATATTACAAGTTCATACTACCGACAAGTTCTTTAACAGCAGCAACAGAATTGTCCATCAGTGCCTGCTCAGTTGCATCCAGTTTCAATTCGAGAATTTTCTCGATACCACTTGCTCCGATGACGCAATGCACACCAACATAGAAGTTATCAACACCGTACTGACCTTGCAGTAGTGCACAAGTCGGCAGAACCCGCTTTTGATCTTTAAGATAAGATTCAGCCATAGCAACAGCTGAAGAGGCCGGGCTGTAGAAGGCGCTCCCGTTACCGAGCAGTTTAACAACTTCACCACCGGCAGCTTTGGTACGCTCGACCATGGCAGTCATAACTTCCTGGGCCTTGGCAGCATTGCCATATTTTTGCTCAAGCAGTTCCATGACTGGAATTCCAGAAACACTGGCATAACGAACCAAAGGAACCATGGTATCGCCGTGACCACCTAGCGTGATGGCGGAAACATCTTTAACCGAAACGCCCAATTCCCAAGCGATAAAAGCAGCAAAACGGGCAGAGTCAAGCACTCCAGCCTGGCCACAAACACGCTCTGACGGGAAACCGGTGATCTTCTGACACAGGGTGACCATCGCATCAAGCGGATTGGAAATAATGATAACAAAAGCATCAGGAGCATTATCACGGATGCCTTCGGAAACGGAGGTCATGATCTTGGCATTCACTCCAATAAGATCATCGCGGCTCATACCAGGCTTACGTGGCAGACCAGCAGTAACTATAACAACGTCGGAACCGGCGATATCTTTGTAATCATTGGTGCCGGTTACGCTGACATCGAAACCGTCAACTGGTGCAGCTTCAGCAATATCGAGAGTCTTACCCTGCGGCATATTCTCGACGATATCGAACAAAACTACATCACCCAGTTCGCGCAGAGCACAAAGTTGAGCAAGTACGCCACCAATCTGTCCACCACCGATTAAAGCAATTTTTGGTCTCGCCATTTTCTCTCTCCTTATATTGTAAATTTTTAAAATGGAACCGGGGTCAAATCCAGACCCCGGCTCTGCCACTGTGACAAATATTTACATTGCATCTATAATTGCGTTGAAGGTTGCGCTCGGGCGCATCGCTGCAGCAGCCTTGACCGGATCTGGGCGGAAGTAGCCACCTACGTCAACCGGGGAACCCTGGCAGTCGATGAACTCAGCGTCGATCTTATCAACGTTCTTCTCGATCTCAGCAGCGACCTCGGCAAAACGTGCCTTCATGGCAGCGTCTTTGTCCTGAGCAGCCAGCGCCTGTGCCCAGTAAAGAGCCAGATAGAAGCTACCACCACGGTTGTCAATTTCCTTGACCTTACGGGAAGGCAGTTTCTGGTTCTCAAGGTACTGACCGATAGCAACGTCCAGAGTCTCGGCCAGGATAGCAGCCTTCGGGTTCTTGTCAGCGGATGCAGCCTGCTCCAGAGACGGAACCAGCGCACAGTACTCACCCAAGGAATCCCAGCGGATGTGACCTTCTCTGAGAAACTGCTCAACGTGTTTCGGAGCAGATCCACCAGCACCGGTTTCGAACAGACCACCACCGGCCAGCAAAGGCACGATGGAAAGCATCCGAGCAGATGTCCCCAGTTCAAGGATCGGGAACAGATCGGTCAGATAATCCCGTAGAACGTTACCGGTCACGGAGATGGTGTTCTCACCCTTGCGTACGCGCTCGAGGGAGAATTTCATTGCGGAAACCGGGTCCATGATGCGGATATCAAGACCTGTGGTATCGAACTCAGGCAGGTACTTGTTAACCTTTTTGATGATCTCTTTATCGTGACCACGGTTCTCGTCGAGCCAGAAGATAGCCGGCTCACCGGAAGCTTTGGCGCGGTTAACAGCCAGCTTGACCCAGTCTTTGATCGGGATGTCTTTGGCCTGGCTGGAACGGTAGATATCACCGGTGGAAACCGGCTGCTCGAGCAGAACGGTACCAGCAGCGTTAACCACCTGGAACTTACCGGCGGAAGGAGCTTCGAAGGTCTTGTCGTGGG
>JAPHSA010000035.1 GCA_026193235.1 Deltaproteobacteria bacterium
CCTCATCAACGGAAACTGATCTCACCATGGAAATCGAAATCTGGCAATATTTTGCTGTCTTTATCTTGATCGGTTTTTCCGGTTTCATCGATTCCATTGCCGGAGGTGGTGGCCTGATATCAATTCCAACTTATCTGGCTCTGGGCATGCCTGCGGAACTGATTCTGGGCACCAACAAATGTGTGAGTTCATCGGGTACAACCTTTGCCGTATTTCGCTATATCCGGAATCGAACCATTATCTGGAAAACTGTTATTTACGCAATTGGCGCGGCATTGGTCGGCTCAGCCATTGGAGCATCATTAGCTCAATATCTGTCACGCAGCCTGATCTTTACCATGCTGTTGGTTGTGATTCCCATTCTACTCTACCTGCAGTCGAAACATACGCAGACAAGGACAGAGAAGCCTCCTCTAAAACATCAGCAGATTATCACCCGTGCCATTCTGGCTGGATTTTTCATTGGGGCCTATGATGGAATCTTCGGCCCTGGAACCGGAACCTTTCTGCTATTCGCCTTCATGATTTTTCTCCACATGAATACCCGTGAAGCCAGCGCAAATGGTCGTGTCGTCAACTATGCCTCGAACGTTTCGGCCTTCATCTACTTCTTGATCCAGGGCAAGATCTTCTGGCCTATTGCCCTGGTGGCAATTACAGCTTCCATCTGTGGCAACTGGCTGGGAAGTGGAATGGTAATCAACAATGCCGACAAAGTCGTCGTACCAGTATTCCGCTTTGCGTTGGCTTTATTAATGCTGAAGTGTGGATATGATCTGTTCCTAGCTTAAAAGTTATTTCTCCGATTCATCTCCATCCCTCAATCACGTTTAAAACCAACAAACATCAACGGGAGGTCAGAACCACAACACCTGAGGATTCTGCTATCCTTTGAGTGGCCAGTCCTTTATCGCAAATGAGGATATCAGATGAAGATATTATTCATCACACTAACCGTTCTCTACTGTTCTCGCTCTTTTCCCGTAAATATATCTGCCGGAGAGCGTTACCAGGGAGCTGGTATCTACGCCGATTTCTGTGCCCAATGCCATGACTCTGGCATGGCAGGAGCCCCCGATGTTGGCGACAAAGAAGCATGGAACCTGCGGATCTGACAATGTATGCCTGCGTCGAATGAGCATGCCATCGAAGGATTTCAGGGAAATACGGGTTACATGCCCGCGAAAGGTGGGCACAAATCATTGAGCGACACAGAAGTCATCTCTGCCGTTGAATATATGGTTTTACGCAGCCAATAATCAGAGCCACCAGCTAAATCAATCAGCTCGCAGAAAACACTCTCACTATCTCTGGAGGAAAAACTATGCGGCGCATCGAGGTTATCAAGGGGGATATTACCAAACTACAGGTCGACGCTATCGTCAATGCAGCCAACAGTAAATTGGGCGGTGGTGGTGGGGTGGATGGAGCCATCCATCGCGCGGCTGGCCCGGAACTGTTAAAGGAATGCCTCGGCCTCAACGGTTGCGCGACCGGTTCGGCAAAAATCACGCAGGGTTACAATCTCCCTGCGCAATATGTCATTCACGCTGTCGGCCCCGTCTGGCACGGTGGTAACAAGAATGAATCTGAGCTGCTCGCCTCCTGTTATCGCCGCAGTCTGGAGTTGGCCACAGAATTTGACGTTAGCTCTATAGCCTTCCCAGCGATTAGCTGTGGAGTTTATCGCTTTCCAATCGTTCAAGCTGCCCGGATCGCGGTTAAGGAAGTGGTCGATTTTCTGGAAGTGAACGCAACCTTGAAAAAAGTCATATTCACCTGCTTCGATGACGCTGTTTATGCGGCTATCTGCTCAGCCGTTGAGGATCTTGAACACTAGCATTGAATCTTCTTCAAAGGACACAGACGCCCTGAACTTTCCGGAAGAAAATCGATCAGAGCATAAGCCGTCCCGTTATGCGTGCCACCACAACCGACATCGGAAGTGGTTATGCTCAGCAAAAAAGCTGATTTACTCGTGACCGCAGCAGCGGCAAGCTCCGTGGCTTTAGTACTGGTGAGGGTTGCATAATACTCTTCGAACGTTCCATAAAAGCCCTTATTGCTTGCCTCTGAATACATTTTTCCGACAACAGTATTGAACCCTGGAACGCATTGTTCTTGCTGCCATGACCAATGCCCGGTCGAGCTATCCCCCCCAGAACAAGAGATGCGGGCAGCTCTCAGCCCTGATTCCCCGAGCAAAGAGAGTTGCACCACAAACCGGGCAGTACAGGTCAACAGGCTCGCTATAAAAGTCGAGTGATATTTCTTTAACTGCCATCAATAACTCCTACTCTTGACCATCAAGCGAGCGGAATCGCTCCCGTATGTCATCTTTCTGCACCTCTGCCAACATAAAATCTCGAAACGTTTTTTCTGTCAGGGTTGGAACTTTATCCTGCAACTGAACCAGTGAAATCATGTTGACCAGGTTCTTGCGCGCAGTGGTGATTGGAACCAACTCGCCACTTTGAATTTCATCCCAAATCAGGTGTGCTGTAGCAATTCCCAGCCCCATGCCAAGCTTGAGCCCCGAAAGAAGAGCTTCGTGGCTGTCGAGGGTCATGACAATGTTGAGGTTGTCCGGCCTTTTCTGAAAATGATGTTTGAACCACAGGGTGAGGATAGAGGGATCGTCTTCATCGGTGATAAATTCTTTGCGAATCAGATTTCCGAAAGAATGGTCACCGCGAATTTCACTCTCATAATAGCTACGTGAACAGACCAGCAGCATTCTTTCCGTGAGCAGTGGATCAATACTGAAAACATCTGTAAACCCCGGCATTTCTCCCTGTTTGTAATAAACATCGACCAAAGCATAATCAAGTACGCCCTCTTTGATCATTGTGAGAAGAGGCATCGATTCCTTGAATTTCAATTGGAAAATGACGTCCGGGTGCAGCTGGCGAAAAGCCTCACAGAAACGCGGTAAATATTCTTTACCAAATTCACGAGGGGCGCCAATACGCAACAACCCGGATGGTCGCTCGTAGGGTTGTCGTATATAGGGAAGGTCGTTATGAAGCTTGAGGATAAAGGGTTCAACCAGTTGAAAAAGACGCTCGCCAGATAATGTTGGGACCAGCTTTTTGTGGAGCCGGGTGAACAATTGAACCTTGAGCTCAGCTTCAAGTTTCTGTAACTGCTGGCTGACAGCAGGCTGGGTGAGATGGAGCTGGTTCGCGGCACTGACAATGCTGTTCAGTGTATAGATATGATAGAAAACTTTCAGGCGATTTAAATCAGGTAGCATAATTTAAACTTATCCTATATAGAAAAAAGAATAATTTTACTTATATATGAACCGCGGCTAAAATTCAACCAGTTCAGAAATTCATCCATCAAAAGGAAAGGAGGAGATCATGATCGGTTTCTTCTTCATTGGATTCATTATTGTTGCGTTAGTGGTTATTCTGGGTGCCATCAAACAAAAAAACGGCGAGGACAACAGTCGTATCGTCAATGCCAGCTGGCTGGACAGCGATGATAAGTTTCATCTGATTTCCCGCTGGGGGGCTCAGTATTAACTCAGGGTAGCATCCGGGTAGCAACTCAAAGTGCTAGTAGATCTCACAGCGTATTCAAGCAGCCATTTCTGGCTGCTTTTTTGTGGCCAGTCACCACAAAATCATAAATAATATTTGCCCTCAACCTTCTCGCAGCGGTAAACTGCCTGAGTTAAATCTCCTGGTGAAAATTCTCGATAAACAATGCAAAGGCTGGATATCGTGTACACTGAAAAAGTTATGGATCACTTCAACAATCCACGTAATGTCGGCATTATCCAGGAACCGACGGTCCTGGTTCAGGTCGGCGATCCCCATTGTGGAGACTCACTCCTTCTATCGCTTAAAATAGAAAACGATCATATTGCCGACATCAAATATAAAATCTACGGGTGCGGGGCTGCAGTGGCAACCTCTTCCGTTGCCAGCGAGTTAGCAATGGGGAAAACCCTCGATGAAGCACTGAAGATCGATGAACAGACCATCACCAATGCTCTGGATGGCCTCCCTCCAGAAAAACTGCACTGCTCCAATCTCGCCGCCGGGGCAATTCGCGGGGCAATCAATGAATATCGCAAAACGTTTCCCGCTGATAAAACAGCCGAAACCCACTAAGGTTTGAGCAACAACGGCTTCCAATCTCTTGCGGAGTAATGGCATGACACAATTTCTGTTGGTCTGTGCAGCTTATTTCATCGGTGCCATTCCAACCGGTGTGATCCTGACCCGGATGGTTGGTGGTGAAGACATTCGCCAAGCTGGCAGCGGAAACATTGGGGCAACCAATGTTTATCGCGTAGCCGGACGCAAACTTGGCATTATCACCCTTATTGGTGATTGCCTGAAGGGTGTCATCCCGGTCCTGATTGGTCAGCAGGGATTTGGTCTCTCCGACAGCTCTCTGGCGCTGATCGCCTTAGCGGCTTTTCTGGGCCATTGCTATCCAATCTATCTCGGCTTTAAAGGGGGCAAGGGGGTTGCTACAGCACTGGGCATTTTTCTGGTCTTGTCCCCAGCTACGGTTCTTTGTGTGTTGGTCATCTTCCTGCTGGTGCTATGGAAATGGCGCTATATTTCCCTCGCATCCATCTCGGCAGCCGCGATTACGCCCTTTCTACTCTTATATTTCTCAAGCTCATTACCACTTTTTGCCACAACCTGCGCTATTGCCGGCCTGGTGATCTGGCGTCACAAAACAAATATTGAACGGCTGCGTAACTGCAGTGAATCCAGGTTCAATCTCTGAAATCATGCGCCGTATTTTTATCTCGTCAAGCCTGATACTCCTCCCGGTTCTGCTGATTTTATTCCTCATCGGCTACAACCTCATATTCACCTCTCAGAGTCCGGAGGAAGCTGTTCACATCGAGGTTAAACCGGGAAGTAGTTTGACGAAAGTGGCAACAGAACTTCAAACTTCAGGGGTTATTCGAAGTGCACTGGCGCTTAAAATCATCGCTCGCTGGAACAAGAGTGGTCATCAAATTCAGACCGGAAAATACCTATTTGATGAATCAGCCACGCCCTCAGAGGTGTTGGACCGATTAATTCGTGGGGATGTAGAAAAGGTCAGCCTGACGATTCCTGAAGGCTTTGCTCTACAACAGATCATTGCCCGACTTGCTGATGCGGGTTTTGCTCGGCGGGAAAATTTGGAGGCGCTGGTTTACAACCGCAAATTTATCAATTCTCTGGGAATTGCAGCAGAGAGTTTGGAGGGCTACCTCTTTCCTGAAACCTATCTCTTCGCTCCAGGAATTGATGAACGAACATTGCTCAGGATGATGGTCAACCAATTCAGCAGTCACATCAGCCCGGAACTATTACTGACCGCAAAAAAACTGGGTTTAAATCAACATCAGTTAGTGACCCTGGCATCAATTATTGAAAAGGAAACCGGGGTGGTTGAGGAAATGCCACTGATTTCTTCAGTTTTTCACAATCGCTTGAAGAGAAACATTCCGCTGCAAACAGACCCCACGGTGATCTACGGCATCAAAAATTTTGATGGCAACATTACCCGCAAACACCTCGAAACGCCAACCCCCTACAACACCTACCTGACCCGGGGGCTGCCTCCAGGCCCGATTGCCAGCCCTGGACTGGCGGCCTTAAACGCTGCGGCTCATCCGGCAGCAACAAAATATCTCTACTTTGTTGCCCGGGGCGACGGTACTCATCAGTTTTCAAAAACTCTGAAAGAGCATAATTCTGCTGTCCGCCAGTACCAGTTACGACGTAGAAAATAGGCCTTCAGACCCCTGGGACACTGCGCCGCAAAGTGGTATTCCATCTCAGAAAAGCATATTCCGGATAAAAAAACGCCCCAGGAAATCCCGAGGCGCATAAAAAACCGTTTAACCCTTTATGGGGAGTGATTCAGACTTTGGCGAGGTGAACCGCGGTCCGATTATTGCCATCCGGGACAAGTTGCTGAATTCCAAGTTCAGTAAAGTTATGTGGCGCAAAAATCAAGCCCTGCGGCACGCTGTTACTGATCAGAACCTTGCCGATGGTTGAACCTGTACTACTGGTCAACTTCAGTTTTTCACCATCTACGACTCCTGCTACTCTGGCATCTTCAGGATTAACCTTGATCAGTCCTTCAGGTTCAACTTCAAGCGGAGCAGCAGCCCAGGTTGAGGTAGTGCCGAAATGGCCTACTGAAGTTCCGGTTAAAAGCTGTATGCCTTCGGCTTCATCAGTCGCTGAAATCAATTGGTACTTCAAGCTGTTATCAGCAACACGATAGGGTTCTTTCAGACAGGTGCGGCGATCATCGTCAAGGAAACAGACATCTTCATAGAGGGCTGTCAGTTCACTGACTTCTTTCTGAATACCGGCGCGGCTGAAACTCACCTGAGATTTTGTCAGGCGCCCGTAAAGTTCGGCAAAAATTGTCCAATCTTCACGGCTCTGGCCAACCGGGCGGATGGCCTGATTGAAACTGCGAACGGTTTGGTCCAGGGAAGTAAAACTTCCCGATTTTTCCGCAACCGAAGTCCCAGGCAAAACAACCGTAGCCAGTTTGGTGACCGCTGTCGGGAAAATATCCTGAACCACAAGAACTTCGACTTTTCCCAAAGCTTTCATCCAGCGATTGCTATTAGGGAAACTCTGTGGATTCGTTGCGGCCAGATAGAGGAAACGGATTTTGCCCGCTTCGATCTCCTGTAACATCCCGTCAGCATCAAATCCACCTTCAGGCAGGGTACATTTCCATGCTTCTTCAAATTTGGCTTTATTTTCAGCATAGGACTGGAAACCGGGCAGGTTTTCTGGACAAACACCCATGTCGAGAACGCCCTGAGTATTGCCCTTTTCGTCCAGTGGGAACAGACCACCTTCAACCCGTAAAGCGCCGCTCATAATCGCCAGGTTGGCAATAGCCGCTGACTTATCAGTCCCCAGCACTGATTTTGTGATGTCCGGGCCAAAAACAACAACAACATTCTGTGCCTGGCCGAGCATATCCGCCGCTTGCTCCAAAGCTTCGATACTGAGTCCAGTCGCCTTAACGACTTTATCCATATCGACGGCAGCAAGATCATCTTTTAATTCTTCCAGGTTAGCAACGGTACGGTTCAAATCATCTTCGTCGATGAGGCCACGGTTCACCAGCAGACGACCAAGTCCATTGGCCAGCGCTATTTCACTTCCCGGTTTATAATTCAGCTCAGAGTTAGCAAATTGGGACAAGTGAATCTGACGCATATTGGCAATGATCAGCTTCCCGGTACGGCGACGCACTGCATTCTGGATCTGCCAGTCAACCGCCGGAGCCTCTGCAGTTGGATCCGCGCCAAAAACCAGAATCGCATCGGCATTGCCGATCGCTTTCAGCTTATTACTGGCGCCCCGCAATCCTAGCCCTTTATCCAGCGCGCTTAGCGCACGCATTGCTCCAAAGCGCGCTTCTGTATCGATGCTATTCGATCCGATTGCGGCTCGGAAAAGCTTCTGGAACAGGTAGTTTTCTTCGTTGGTCAAGCGTGGTGAAGCTATGCCTGCAAGTGCCGCAGCACCGCTTTCCTCTTTAATCCGTTCAATATCTGTGACGACGCGCTCGAGGGCAACATCCCAAGACACCAACTTCTGCTCAACTGCGGGTTCTTTCAATCGCTCATTGCTGTTGATGTACCCATAACCGAAGAACCCACCGATACAGAGGTTGCCATTATTGGTTGTCCCCTGGTCGTTTGAAGTGACCCGATAGACCTCATTATTTTGAACATTGATATCGATCTGACACTGACTTGGGCAGTAGGTACAAACGGAAGGGACTTTGCGTAACGCCCATGGACGGGCTTTAAATTTGAACGGTTTCGAGATCATGGTTCCAGTTGGACAAACGGAAACACAGTTGCCGCAATAAATGCAGTTTTCAACTTTTTTATCAATAAAAGCGCGGTCCCCTTTAGCGTTCACAAACAAGGCATCAGCGCCGATAAGCTCATGACAAACCTTGACGCATTTTTCACACATGATGCAGCGTGAAGGAACCTGTTGAATCAATGGCCAATGGTCTATGTCTGCAGGGTTAACGTCTTGCGCCTTGAACTCCTGGCGGGTAACATCCAGATCATAACAGGTGTTCTGCAGCTCACACTCACCACCAGCATCACAGACCGGGCAATCAAGCGGGTGATTCACGAGAATCAGTTCCATGATCTGTTTGCGCGTCCGCGTCAGTTTTTCTGACTGGGTGGTCACCACAATTCCATCTTTGACCGGAGTGTTACAGGCGGTCATCGGACGATCAACACCCTCGATCTCCACGGCACAAATCCGGCAGGCTCCGGTAGTGGAGATCTTCTCTAACCAACAGAGGGTTGGAATATGGATATCCACTTGCCGAGCGGCCTCAAGAATTGTTGTGCCCTTGGGAACGCTTACCGACTTAGCATCTATCGTCAGATTGACCATATTATATTCACCTCGAAGACTGGCTGAATTGCAGAACAGACAATAGTTTAAACTGTCACAAATCCAACCTTGTGATATTTATTCAGTTAAACTGCAATCATCGAAACCCGGTAACAGCGCAGGCAACGCTCGGCTTCCATAACCGCGTCGCTATCGCTGAAACCCAGTTCAACTTCTTTGTAATTTCCTTTGCTGGCGCGTTCTTTGCCATGAACTTCTTTCTGATCAAAGCGCTGTACCGCATCCAACCAAGGAACATCTTCGTTCTTGTCGTAGACCCCCATGTGAGACAGAATGTCCTCATGGAAATCTTCATCGGTCAGATAGGCTTTGCCCTCGTTAAACCACCGCTGGATGACCTTGGCAGCACGGTGCGCATTGCCGACACAGGCAACAACTGTCAGCGGGCCAATTTCAGCATCACCTGAGGCAAAAACCCCATCCATATCAGTAATCAGAGTACGGGACAGAGGGTTACCCATATCGTCGTTCAGATCACGTCCGACCGCATTTTTTAACGGAATATACTTGGTCACCACCGTGTTCCAACGGGTAATTTCAATTCCTGTATCTTCAGTGATGAAGGAGAGCTCCGGATCCTGACCGATGGCCGGAATCAGCGTATCGCACTCAACGATAAACTCACTCCCCTCCACCGGCTGTGGCCGACGGCGTCCAGAATCATCCGGCTCACCCAGTTCCATGCGCACACATTCTACTCCGGTGACTTGCCGCTTATCATCAACGATAATTTTCTTCGGCAGTACCAGAAATTCAAATTGGACACCTTCTTCATCGGCACCATCAATTTCCCAGGAATCTGCCGGCATTTCATTGCGGGTTCGACGATAAAGCAGAATCGATTCTTCAGCTCCTTCGCGTAACGCCACACGAACACAGTCGATCGCGGTATTACCACCACCAACAACACAGACTTTTTTACCCATGCCTGTAGGTTTGCCCATATAAGCATCGCGAAGAAATTCGATACCTCCGGCGAGGAAACCATTATAGCCCTCGGTTTCGCCTTCAACACCCATCGGTTTTGATTTATGTGCCCCAGGTGCCAGCAGCACGGCGTCATGCTTTGCCTTCAATTCCATCAGGCTGATATCCACACCCACCTTGGTGTCATAAAGAATCTCAACACCCATGGCACTGATGATATCGATATCGCGCTGGAGGATATGGCGTGGCATCCTATAGGCTGGGATCCCAACGGCGATCATTCCACCACCAAAACCTTCTGGCAGGGCTTCATAAATCGTACAGGGGTACCCTTCGAGAGCCAGATAGTAAGCGGCAGCCAAACCGGCAGGCCCCGCACCAACAATGGCTACAGTTTTGTCTTTTTTCGGTTTCGACTGCATCGGCGGTTGATGATTGTGCTTCCATTCGTAATCAGAAGCTGTCCGTTTGAGCACCATAATATTGATCGGCTTATCCACATTCGCACGGCGACAGGCCGTTTCGCAGGGATGGGGACAAACCCGGCCACAGACTGCCGGCAATGGCATGCTTTCGCGAATGATACTCAGTGATTCGTCAAAACGACGATCCTTAATTGCTTCGATATAGGCGGGGATATCAATATGGGCCGGACACTTGTCCTGGCAAGGAGCTGTCATCTTGACTTTGTAATCAACCGCTTTCTTCTCCTTGTTAGCTCCGTTGATGTAAGCCAGATAATCCTCGCGGAAATGCTTGACCGTATCAACGATCGGAATTGCTGAAGTCATACACAGTGTGCACTTGCAGTTCTGCAAAAGCTCAGCAATATTCTCAATCGTTTCCAGATCAGCTTCTTCGCCATCCCCGGAAACAATCCGCGCCAGAGTGTCCTGCATGACACGAGTTCCTTTTTTACCGGGGGAACATTTGGCACAGCAATAATCTTCCTGGACACGTTTGGCATACTCAGCCGCCATGGCCACAACATCAACGTTGGGATCGTTGAGAATCACACCATCCCAGCCCATGAAGGCAGAAATTTGTTTTTCACCATCAAA
>JAPHSA010000315.1 GCA_026193235.1 Deltaproteobacteria bacterium
AGCTTTGAGAAGCCCCTCTTTAGACAGCTGCACGCTCATGTGATTCCCCTTTCTTTCAGTGGTCTTTGCCATAGCCGGTGCTTCTACCCGACCGCGATATGCACTTTCCTGATTCACATGTTTTATATTTTACCACCAAGGAACCTGCCTGTTTTGATATCCAATGATTAGATTAATTTTAAAATAACTATAACACGCTGTTTTATTTATTATTTTAGCTGTCCCAAAATAGTAATAAATATGTTTTATTCAATAAAGTCTGAGAAATGTGACTGATATGAAGTAATTGATTAAAGCCCGGTGAGACATTTGTCTCACTGGGGACTCTGTAATCTCATAACAGTATTTTAGTTATGTGCTTTAATGTTCTGTTGTTACAGAAGTGTACTCAGGGGTATTAGAGGGGTAAGATTAGATGCTTTAAACCCACAGCGATGAACTGCACATTGACTTAATTATCAAATGAACGGATATAGGGTGATGGATAGTTCAAGATCCCACGCTCAGCGGCAATCTGAAGCACCTTGGACACATCAACAGTAAGCGGGCCATTCAGATCAAGCCAAATTTTTATTTTGTCCGTCCGGGAGAATGCGAATTCGCGTTCACCATCAAGAGCAATAACGCCTTTCGGCATATCTATCAACAGGCCTTCTAAGGGTTTTAAAATCTGAATATTTTCGATTCCAACCGGCAAGATGAGCCCAGGTGCGATAGGTGCATATATTGTCAGTTGTCCTTTTCCAGGGGGGCAGAGAGTCAGATGGAGACCTTGATCGCTTTCGCGGGAGACAGGATTGACCAGCCCGGCAACTGAAGACCAGCCGATCGCATCGGCTTCAGCAAAAGTGACAAATATCTCTTTCACCCTTTCGGGTTTCCATAATGCTCGGCTGCCAATCCACAATTCATCAGTTAAACAAAGATCAACCAGGGCGGTGTCTCTGCAGAGGCCATTAATCTCGACACATAAAGTCTTATTGCGCGTTGTTGCTTCACTGAGAGGGACTGCTCCTCGGGCAACCAGTCCGGCAGCCAACCCGACTATCGTTGCTTCCTGAAAATGTGGGAAAGTATTGTTGGTACCAGTCGAAAGTGCAACGATGGGAATGTTTCCACAGGCGTTGGCAACAAGTCTGTGCGTTCCATCTCCACCCAACACAATAATAAGCCGCACCCCGGATTGAACCATCAATTCGACAGCACGCAAAGTATCGATGGCCTTTTCTTCCACCGGCATGTCCAGCAATTCAATCTCGGGCCATCCCTCACCTAAAGCTGCAGCTCCCTGATCTCTGCTCCGCAACAAACTGCCTGCTATTCCAGATTGATCTGGTATCATATAGACCTTGTTAACCCCCAGAATCCAGAGACCCAAACAGAGTCGGCGAACAATGTTGGTTTTTTCTGCAATCGAACAACCCGAAGCTGCGCTTATCAGTCGTCTGATATCCTGCCCGGCAGCGGGGTTTGCAATGATACCCACCGTGGCATTGTCAACTGCTTTGTTATCCATGGATCACATCCTTATGTGCAAACATTGAATCATTACAGGTTGAGATTAAAAAAATTAGTTACTATGGTTTCATAGCAGCTGACTGACTTGAACATCAGGATCCCTTTTGGCCAGCTCTGCAACTAGAAAATCGTGTCACCGCTCTTGCCATCCAACCCAGGGTGACAGTCAAAGCGTACCACGCCTACAGCTGCTTGCCCTTTTGCCGCATGGACAATGCGAGCCGTCCCTGAATGGCCAAAACCACCACAAAGTTCTATAGCAGTGATACCCTCAGAGATTAACTCCAGGGTAAGGACCTCTGCACTGGAATAATCGGGAACGCCAACTACAACCAACTCGACCTCCGGTGTTACAATCAGGCTGCGATGTTTTTGTGCTACGGCGCCTGGCGCAAGGAAGATAAAAGCAGCTTTTAATGCCATGAAGAATTGTCCTTTCTGGTTTAAAGAAAAATTTACTTTTATAGGCCATGGCTAATCCGGCTAAACCTTGTCAGCAGAAACGCCATCGGAACCGTTCCCAGAGCAAACAGAACGCAGAGCTGATAGGTGCGTTCCAGCCCGATCCAATCCCCGACAAAACCCAGAGCAAACACCAGCACTGAACTCACACCGAAGTTGATAAACATATACATACTGTTCATGAAGGTCGGCATGTTGGAATTTGTATCCTGAAAACTGGCCATAAGGACCGGGCCGGAGGCAAATAAAAATAACCCCAGGATGCTGAGTAAAATAATATTCTGCGTCAATATGAACAATGCCATGGCTCCGACAGAACCGATACTGGTAATAACCAGGGTGTTTTGACGGCCGATTTTATCGGAAATGTTTCCCGCACAAAATGTCCCGATCACCCCGAAGAACTGCAGAACAGAAAGGGAGATGCCAGCGAACCAGAGTGATGCCCCCTGATCGGTTAAATATACCGGCAAGTAGAGGGTCAAAGCACTTTTCATTGCGGCCTGGAAGCAGAGAAATCCGGCAATAACGGTAAAAAATGGCCAGTAGCGCCGCAACAGCTTGCGCGTATCACCCTTTTCCTTGGGTTTTCGTACGCTCCTGTCAACATCAAGGTTCTTCAGCTTTATAAACAAAATTAACGAGGCACCAATCCCTAATGGAATCAGCCTGTAGATCTCTTCCAGACTCCAGAGCGATACAGCAGAAATAACTAACAGCGGACCGAGCGTGCGGGCCAATTCGCCGCCGACCATAAAGAAGCTCATCCCCGTGCCGATTTTATCCCCGGAAGCCTCTTTCACGATCACTGGGGACGGCACATGAAACAAAGCCGCTGAGATGCCGGCAACAAACAGAAGGATGAACAGCATCGCAACGGAGTTCGCCAGTCCCACCAGCCCCATGCTTATCGCCGTTATCGCCGGGGTAAGAATGACGAAATATTTAACCCCGGTTTTTTCTGCCAACAGTCCCAGAAATGGATTGAACAGGGCGGGGATCCGCCTGGTGATGTCGAGAAAAGCCGCCATTGAAAGTGACATCCCGAGCTTCTCAATCAATAAGGGCAGCAGCGGTGCTAAAAATGCGGAGAAGGTGTCGTGAGCAAGATGAGCCATTGAGAGAATAATGACATCCGGCTTTTTAAATTCAGCTTTCGGTTTCAATGTTTTTCCATTCTGCGGACATCAGAACTTAAGCCGGGCCAGAATTATAAAAATTCCAGACCGGCTTATTGTTGTGCAACACCTGGCAGTCAGTTTCTCTGTTGGATTTGCCCTATTGGGTACTTGTGATTGTGGCCTCCAGGCTGCCCTCAATAATCGCAACAAGTTGATTCAGATTAGCAACCGCGGCCTCATCCAGATCGTCCCATTTAATGTTGATACTGTCCTCCTCATCCTCACCCCTTTTCAGATAAAAATGGGAGCCGGGTTCTATCTCTACTGTTGCCTTGTCCGTCTTGATCATCAGCATTTTGTAAACTCCTGTCAGAGCAGCTCAATAAAAACTAGTCCATGCACGTTTTATATTTTGCATAGGTTTCCTGAAATTCTTTTTTCATCTGTGTAAAGCATTCCTGCTGTGATTCTGACAGCTCGTCCCAGCTTTGATATTTACCGCCCTTCTCATTAATCACATTAACAAAGACATCTTCAACAATTTCAACAGATTCCTTGGCATTCATCTTAATCATCATTGTGACAACATCTCCATAGCTTGAAATGGTAATCAGCCAACAAGAACTATTCTTAAATCCATCACGTTGGTGTTTGTCGGGCCAGTTTTATACAGATCACCCAACTTGTCAAAAAAATTGTAGGAATCGTTATTGTCCAGATAGCGGCTGGGATCAAGACCAAGAGCGACGGCTCGCTCCAGAGTCGAATGGTCCGCTATGGCACCTGCGGCATCGGTAGGGCCATCGTTTCCATCGGTTCCTGCACTGAGGATCAGGACATCATTCATTCCCGACATTTTTATTGCGGCCGCCAGAACAAATTCCTGATTCCTCCCCCCCTTCCCTGTCCCTCTTATTCTGACCGTTGTTTCACCACCAGAAAGCAAACAAGCCGGGCGCTGCAACGGAAGACCGTGGAGCTGAATTTCCCGAGCTATGGCGATATGATTAGCTGCAACATCGCGGGTTTCACCTTCCAACATGGAAGAAATAAGCAGTGTGTTGTAGCCCAACAGGTCGGCCTTTTCCTTGGCTCTGAGGAGCGCATTAAAATTACTGCCGACAACAACATTCTGTGTTTTCTCAAAAAAGACCTGTCCTGTTCCAGGTGTTTCTGGAACTTTGCCGGCTATGCCAGAGTCGATATGACGAACAACGCTGGATGGTATTTCAGTTTCAATCGCATACTTCCTCAAAATCAATCGGCAATCAGCAAACGTTCTTGAATCTGGCACACAGGGTCCGGAAGCAATACTATCCAGATCATCACCGACGACGTCTGACAGGATCAGGGTGATCAGGGTCGCAGGATAAACCGCCTTCGCAAGTCCACCACCTTTGATGAAAGACAGGTGCTTTCTGATTGTATTGATTTCGTGAATGGTGGCACCACAGGCGAGTAAAACCTTTGTCGTTTCCTGTTTATCTTCCAGAGTGACACCATCTACAGGCAGCGGCATCAACGCTGATCCGCCTCCGGAGATGAGACAAATCACGAGCGTTTTTTCATCAGCAGATGAGGCGAGTTGGTAGATAGCCTGCGCGCCAATAAAGCCATTCTGATCAGGAACCGGATGGCCGGCTTCCTGGATTTTTATAATCTTCAATTCTTCAAGATGACCGTATTTAACCGTGATAACCCCTGCAGAAATTCGCCCGCCCAACAGATCTTCAACCGCTCTGGCCATCGCAGCCGCTGCTTTGCCGGCACCCAGCACAACGATGTTTTCAAAGCGTCTGAGATCATAATCAGTGCCGTCAACGCTGAATATGTCCCCATTGAGTTGACAAAAACGCAGAATCGCTGCCCCAGGGGCAACCGCCTGAAGACCGGACTGGAAGATGTCAATGGCATTTTGACGTCTTTCGGAGGAAGGATGCATCATTTGTTCATATTCCAATCATCCAAACGAAAGCCCCTGAAAAT
>JAPHSA010000240.1 GCA_026193235.1 Deltaproteobacteria bacterium
AATTATTTAAGTGCTTTAGCCAAAATACCACGGGTTCTGGATAATAAAAAAGCCTTCGGCCAAAGTTACCTGGCCGGCGATGAGAAGAGTTATGTTTAATGCGCTTCCGCCCAGTTTTTCCCCGTACCAATGTCAACCTTTAAGGGCAGGTCGAGAGCGAGGGCATTTTCCATTTCATGCCGCACCAGTTCAGTCACCTGCTCCAATTCGCGATCCGGAACTTCAAAAACCAACTCATCGTGAACCTGCAGCAACATTCGAGTCTGCAATTTTTCTTCCCGCAAGCGCCTATCAATGTTGACCATCGCGACTTTGATAATATCGGCAGCACTGCCCTGGATCGGATAATTAATGGCATTACGCTCGGCATAACTGCGCACCGCTCCGTTGTTACTATTGATTTCAGGGATCGCGCAGCGGCGGCCGAGGATGGTGGTCACATACTGATGCTCGCGGGCCTCAGCCTTCCTTTCTTCGAGATAATTCAACACTGCAGGATAACGTTCAAAATACTGATCGATAAACTGTTGAGCTTCCGCACGGCTGATCCCCAGATCCTTCCCTAAGCTGAAGGCACCCATCCCATAAAGCACACCAAAATTGATGGTTTTTGCCTGACGGCGCATTTCATCGGTCACCATTTCGGGGAAAACATTGAAAACTTCACTGGCCGTACGTTTATGGATGTCTTCCCCGGCGGCAAAGCTCTCCTTCAACGCCGGAACATTTGCCATGTGGGCCATCACCCGCAATTCTACTTGGGAATAATCAGCAGAAAGTAGGGTCCAGCCTGCTTGTGGAATAAAAGCTTCACGGATCCGCCGACCCTCGGTCGTACGGATCGGAATATTCTGGAGGTTTGGATCACTGGAGGATAAGCGCCCGGTAGCTGTCACCGCCTGGTTAAAGGAGGTGTGCACACGCCCTGTCATTGGATTGATCATCTTTGGCAGAGCATCGGTATAGGTATTTTTCAACTTACTGATTGAGCGATAATTTAGAATCATCGCCGCGATTTCATGATCGGTAGCCAGAGCGGCCAAAACATCAACGTTCGTCGACCACCCGGTTTTGGTTTTTTTTCCTTTTGGCAGCCCGAGCTTTTCAAAGAGGATCTCACCTAACTGTTTTGGAGAGTTAATATTAAAAGGCCCGCCCGCTAATTCATGGATTTGAAGTTCCAGGATCTGGAGCTGTTTGCTCATCTGCCCGGAAAGTCCCCCGAGAAAATCAGCATCGATACGAATGCCGCTCCATTCCATCCGGGTAAGAACATCAACTAAAGGCATTTCAACCTGGTGAAACAGTTCAGCTTGATCCCCGGCGAGTAATTCAGGCAGCAGTTTTTCTGCAAGCTGCCAGGTTATATCAGCGTCTTCTGCCGCATATCGGGTGGCTTTTTCCACCTCTACTTCACTGAAACAGATCTGTTTTTTGCCACTGCCAGTCATTTCAGCATAGGGAATTGTGCTGCGGTTCAAATGCTCCACGGCCAAACTATCCAGCCCATGGGATTTGGCCTCGGGATGGGTGACATAAGAAAGCACCATCGTATCAACAGCAACCCCAGCGAGTTCGATTCCGGCATTACGCAGTACCAAGGCATCATATTTAATGTTCTGGCCAACTTTTTTGTAAGTCGGATTTTCTAGAAGCGGTCGTAATTTGTCCAGAACATACGATTGTGTCAGCTGTTCAGGGGCCCCGAGATAGCGATGGCCAACCGGGACATACCAACCATGTTCAGCCTTAATCGCAAAGGAAAGACCGACCAATTCGGCCTGAACAGCAACCAGGCTGGTGGTTTCCGTATCGACAGCAAACTGCCCGGAGTTTTTAAGTTGTCCGATCATTGCGTCTAGATCGACCTCACTCAAAACAACCTGATATTCAGCCTGGTCAGATTTTTTTAACGGCTGCCGAGAGAATTCCTGGCGCAGTTTGGTGAATTCAAGTCGTTTAAATAATTCGTCAAGAGCATCGCGATCAGGTTCAACCAGCGCCAGATCATCAAGTGTAACCGGGATATCCAGGTCATAGACCAGATCAGCCAACCGCCGGGACAAGCGCGCCTGGTCGGCAAAATTACGCAGATTTTCCTGACGCTTCTTACCTTTGACCAGGTCGATATTCTCCAGCAGGTTGGCGATGGTGCCAAACTCCTGTATCAACTGGCTGGCAGTTTTTTCACCTATCCCGGGAACACCGGGAATATTATCTGAACTGTCTCCCGCCAGGCCAAGGACTTCCAGCACCTGCTCCGGGGGCACCCCAAACCGATCAATAACCTCTTCACGCTTGCTGATCTTTCCCTTCATCGTGTCGAGCAGTTGGACCCGCTCGCCGACGACCTGCATCAGGTCTTTGTCGCCGGTAACCACTGTGACATCAAGGCCTTTATCGGCGTAACGGCGCGCCAGGGTGGCAATAATATCATCCGCCTCATATCCGGGCAGTTCCAAAACGGGCAGGTTAAATGCCCTGACGACTTCTTTGATCAGAGGAATTTGTGGAACCAGATCCTCCGGCATCGTCGCCCGGTTGGCTTTGTACTCAGGATACAACTCCTTGCGAAACGTTGGCGCCTTTGTGTCAAAAATGATCGCCACCAGATCTGGCCGTTCGTCACGCAAGAGTGTCATGAGCATATTGGTAAAACCATAGACGGCATTTGTTGCTTCACCTCTGGAATTAGACAAATGACGAATGGCGAAATAGGCCCGATAAATATAAGAAGATCCATCGACCAGATAGACCCGTTGATTTTGATTCACTTTGGCACCTTTCTGTTAATATTTTTCTGAAGTATTTCATACCCCGAAGCAAAGTGAAAGACTGGAAGACAGGATACAGATCAGTTATTTTCCTGAGATGGAAATCTTGACTTTCAAACTCTGATATTATTATCTTTCTTCAGCGGCATCGGGTACTCTCACCTGCCAGATAGATTCTTTTGTGTAATACAGCGGAGCAATCAATGCACGACAATTTTGAAGACCACGACGAATCGATCGAGTACGAAATTGAGGTCGAAACAGATTCCGATGTCCATGCCATTCCGGACGATGGGCTGGTGTTGGCCAGAGACATGCTACCTTCGCGGCTCCCAATCATTCCCTTGCGCCCACGACCAGCGTTTCCGGGGGTTATTATCCCCCTGACAGTTAACGGAGAAGCCCGGGTCCGCACCGTCAAACAAGCCATGGAAAGCGAGTCGCAAGCGATCGGCCTGGTGATGGTGAAAGAGCTGGACGAGGATGATTCCACCACCAACCTGCAAAAAGTCGGGGTGGCGGCAAAAATTCTTAAGCTGATTCACGCGGATAAAGATAGCGCTCATGTCCTGGTCAACAGCCTGGAACGCTTCAGCATTGAAGAGGTCCATGAACTTAATGAGGTCATCTCGGTTGATGTCACCTACTTTCTCAGTGCAGTTTATTCTGAAAACCCGGAGTTGAAAGCCTACTCCATGGCGATCATTTCCACGCTGAAAGAACTGGTGCAAATCAACCCTCTCTATTCTGAAGAGATCAAGCTTTTCCTCGGACGCACGAGCATGGACGACCCGGCCCGGCTGACCGATTTCGCCGCCAACCTGACTAATGCTGATGGCTTTGAGCTTCAGGATGTGCTCGAGACCTTTGACATTCACCGGCGGATTGACAAGGTTCTGGTGCTACTGAAAAAGGAATTGGAAGTCTCGCGACTGCAGACCAAGATTTCTCAACAGATCGAAGAAAAGATCTCCAAACAGCAGCGTGAATTTTTCCTGCGCGAACAGTTCAAGGCCATCAAAAAAGAGCTTGGTCTGGAGAAAGAGGGTAAGGTTTCCGAAATCGAAAAATATCAGGAGCGCCTGAAAAAACTGACGCTGAGTGAAGAAGCCCAGAAAGCGGTTGATGAAGAGATTGAAAAACTGCAACTGATAGAGCCTTCGTCTCCGGAATACAACGTCAGTCGCAACTATCTCGATTGGCTGACCATTCTGCCCTGGGGAAAGTTCAGCAAAGACTCCTACGACCTCAAACGTGCCCGTCGCGTGCTTGATCGCGATCATTACGGACTGGAGGATGTTAAGGAGCGGATTCTCGAATTTATTGCCGTCGGCAAAATGAAGGGTGATATCTCCGGCTCAATCCTCTGCCTGGTCGGCCCACCCGGCGTTGGTAAAACCTCCGTCGGAAAAAGTATCGCCGATGCGTTAAAACGAAAGTTCTACCGTTTTTCCGTTGGTGGCATGCGTGACGAGGCTGAGATCAAGGGCCATCGACGCACCTACATCGGGGCGATGCCGGGCAAAGCGATTCAGGCGATGAAAAGCGCCGGTACTGCCAATCCGGTGTTGATGCTTGATGAGATCGACAAGATCGGTGCTTCCTTTCAAGGCGATCCGGCTTCAGCATTGCTGGAGGTTCTCGACCCGGAACAGAATGGCAGCTTCCGCGATCATTACCTGGATGTTCCCTTTGACCTGTCAAATGTCATGTTCATCGCCACAGCCAACCAGATGGACACTATCCCGGCCCCGCTGCTTGATCGCATGGAAATCATCCACCTGTCCGGCTACATTCTTGAAGAAAAATTAGAAATTGCCCGGCGTTACCTGATCCCCAAATCCCTGAAAAGCCACGGCATGAACCGTTCTCAGGTCAGTATTAATAAATCGACTATTGCCGATATTGTTGACCGTTACGCCCGCGAGGCTGGAGTGCGGGGGCTGGAAAACAAAATTAAAAAAATCATGCGCAAGGCGGCCATGGAGTTCGCCGAAGGGCGCGTAGATAAAGTTCAGGTGATTAAGCGCGACATAGAAAAATATCTTGGTAAGCCTGTTTTTGCCGAAGAAGAATTGATCAAAGATTCTCCGGGAGTGGTCACCGGCCTCGCCTGGACCCGCATGGGCGGAGCAACCCTGCAGATTGAAGCCACGGCGATGAAAAGTAAAAGTAAAGGTTTCAAACAGACCGGTCAGCTGGGTAAAGTCATGGTCGAAAGTTCAGAAATCGCCTATTCCTACGTCATGGGGCATCTGGACAGATACAAAATCCCTGAAGATTACTTCGACGGACATTTCATCCACCTGCATGTGCCGGCGGGAGCAACGCCAAAAGATGGTCCATCCGCAGGGATTACCATGACGACGGCACTGCTTTCGATGATTATGCAGAAACCGGTGCGCAAGAAGCTCGGTATGACCGGGGAACTCTCCTTAACGGGGAGTGTATTGCCGATCGGCGGGGTCAAGGAAAAAACCATTGCAGCCCGACGAGCAGGATTAAAAACTCTCATTTTCCCCTCAGAAAATAAAAAAGACTATGATGATCTCGCAGATTATCTCCGCGAAGGTATAGAAGTTCATTTTGTCAAAGATTACACGGAAGTGTTTAAATTGGCATTTGAAGCTTAGTTGCCCAACACTGACCCAACAGGAGAACGACGTGACCCCAGAGGAAATTAAAACCGCCCTGCTCGGGCTTACAATCGAGGATAAAAAAGCATTTATTATTGAGGCCCTGCCTGAACTGGCCGGTGATGTCATCAAAGAACCCGGGTTCATGCTGCAGCTGTTTCCGGTTTTGCTCGGCATCCTCAAAGAAAGCGGCATGGATCTGCAACAGCTGCTGCAACTCGCTGCGATGATGGGAGGGCAGGAACAGGGATAAATGATTTTGCCCTTGAAAGACTGAATGCTGATAAAACCGGCCCTGCAACTGGAGGACGTTTTGCGTTCAGTATAAATCAACCGCACCATCCGAGCCTCCTGCAATTGACTTCTATCAATATAGTGATACAAGTTTCCATAGGCTTTTGAATTATGTAGGAATGATTGATAACAGCCAGATTTGTAATTACTTGAAAGGAGACTTCCAATGAGAAAGGTCGGGATTTTAGTCGGGTTTGCGTCACTGTTTCTACTGCTGCTCTCAGGTTGCGCTGCCAAACTCTCTGAAAGCGATCAAGCAAAACTGGACCAAGCCCTAACGGCTGCGGAAAGCGCCGGCCAGTCGGCAGATCGGGCGGAAGCAGCGGCTCAGCGGGCTGAAACGGCAGCACAAAAAGCTGGATCTGCAGTAGAAAAAGCCGTGACAGCAGCTAACCGGGCCGAAAATGCGGCACAACGAGCTGAACGGGCCGCCTCCCAGGCGGAAATGAGTGCAGAAAAAGCCGCTAAGGCCTTTGAATTAAGTCAGCAGAAATAACTGGGAAAAGCCCTGGCAACAGGGCTTTTTCATTCAATCATCGAAATCCTTGACGGTACTCCGCGCGCTTCCTGTAAAACCCTGGAGGCTTTTTCTTTATCTGGCAGAGAAAACAACCAACCCAAGGCGGCTCCCTGACTCTCAATTTCCTTTATCGGATCATCCACCCGCCCCAGATAATCGGCATGAGCCTCAAGATACAGAATATCGGCTTGCCGACCAACTTTGATCGGCCGATAAATAATTTTTACCGGAGTTCCCTTAGCAATTTTATCAACCAGGTCAATAATGCCCCGCGGATATAAGCGGATACAACCATGGCTCACCTGCCGCCCGATACCGTATGGACGGTTGGTACCGTGAATTCCATAACCATCAACAGACAGACCAATCCAGTGTGAGCCCAACGGGTTATCAGGCCCTGGAGCCATAAGTGGCGAACGTTCAGGATTTTCTTCACGTAAAGCAGCTGGAATTGTCCAAACCGGACGTTCAATAATGGTTGTTACCCGGTAGTCTCCTTCAGGTGTCGCCCAACCTTCCCGTCCCAAGCCGATGGGATAGATACGCACCCGAATCCGCCCGGCATCTTCCCAGACCAGATATAGTCTGAACTCGGCCAGATTGATCGTAATGCCCTGCTGAAGGTCAAGGGGGAGAATAGTCGCAAAGGGAAGCACAAGATCTTGGCCGATTTCCGGCTGCCAGGGGTTCACTCCGGGATTGGCGGCAATCAGCCCCTGGTAGCTCAATCGGCCTCTTCGGGCGATTTCAATCAACGTATCACCAGAACCGACAACAAAAATCTTGTTGGTTCCGACGAGAGTCCCGGCCCAACCGTCCGGCAACAGGCTCTCCGTTTGAGTCCGGGGATACCAGGAGTGCGCCGGAGCTGGTAGCGCGAGCAAGCCACAGATGAGGAACAAAAAGGTCAGACGCATGTTTTGAGTATAGCTGATATCAAGCTCCAAAGACTCAATTTGTCGAAATGAGATGGAGACCCGCTTGACCTGCATTAAACCGATCTGCTAGATTCATCCGCGTTTTATAGTCCCGGTCCCGGCGGGGACAGAAAATCGTTCTTTCCCCCACATTATCAAACTATTTGGAGAACAAACACATGCGCGTCCTGTCCGGTATCCAGCCCTCCGGTTCCCTGCATCTGGGGAATTTCTTCGGCATGATGAAGAAGATGATTGACTACCAGGAGCATGAAGACCTGTTCTGTTTCATCGCCAACTACCATGCTATGACCAGCCTTGCCGATGGCAAATCCCTGGCCACGGGAACCCTCGAAGCGGCGGCCAATTTTCTTGCCCTGGGGCTGGATCCCGAGAAAAGCACCTTTTGGGTGCAATCAGACATTCCGGAAGTGCAGGAATTGACCTGGATCCTTTCAAATTTCACACCGATGGGACTTTTGGAGCGCTGCCACAGCTACAAGGACAAGGTTGCGCAAGGGGTAAAACCAAACCATGGTCTCTTCGCTTATCCGGTATTGATGGCAGCCGATATTCTTCTGTTTCAAAGCGACAAGGTCCCGGTTGGCAAAGACCAGAAACAGCACCTTGAGGTCGCACGGGATATCGCGATTAAATACAATAATGTATACGGTGATGTTTTTACCGTACCGGAGCCGGAAATTGATGAAGATGTCGCGACCGTTCCCGGGCTGGATGGCCGCAAAATGAGTAAGAGTTACGGCAATACCATCGATCTATTTCTTGATGAAAAAGCGCTGCGCAAGCAGGTCATGCGGATTGTTACCGACCCCACCCCGGTAGAGGAACCGAAGAATCCCAAAACCTGCAATGTCTTTCAGATTTATCGCTTGTTTCTCGACCAGCAAGGGGTCGAGGAGCTAACTCAGCGCTATCTGACTCCCGGTCTACGTTATGGCGATGTGAAACAAGAACTTTTTGAGACGACCCGTGATTTTTTTGCTCCTTACACCGAAAGGCGTAAGGAGTTTTTGTCAGATCCTGGTGGATTACGAAAAACTCTCGCTACTGGCGCCGAAAAAGCCCGTTATATCGCCAATAAAACATTACGTAAGGTGAGAAAAAAGGGCGGGCTGATTTACTGAACCAAAGAGTAAAACCCTGCTATAATTCGATGATAGAATCTTCATTT
The DNA here is from genome assembly GCA_026193235.1 of Deltaproteobacteria bacterium. GTDB lineage: Bacteria > Desulfobacterota > Desulfuromonadia > Desulfuromonadales > Geopsychrobacteraceae > JAPHSA01. The sequence continues at coordinate 8,334 of JAPHSA010000240.1, forward strand.
TGCGCGGGAGGCAGATCATGACCAATTATCGACAGTGGTTCTGCAGTTGCCAGGGAAGTCCAAGGGAGTTGGTCTCAGATCCCTTCGTGGAAGAGGATTCACTGGAACCAACCTGCCCACGTTGCGGGGCAACACCATCATCGGATCCAAAGCACAGCATCACCTACATCGATCACGAAAATCACTCTGATTAAGCTGTTTCACCGGCATTTTCACGAGTAAAGGTGACAAAGGCCATTCCCGGCCGGCGGCTGGCTTCGCGCATGGCAAAGTGAATGCCTTCGAACTGCCAACCCTGAGCCGTCCAGGTATTGAGAATTATCTCCAGACTCAGGTCATCGACCTGACTGGTTTCAATAACTTTGTATATTAACATCTTGGCAAC
>JAPHSA010000015.1 GCA_026193235.1 Deltaproteobacteria bacterium
AGGGCTGGTCAAGCGCCCAGGTCTGCAGCTGAAACGTAAAAACCTGCAACGCCTTATCGAGACACAATTACCGAGCTTTATCAAAGCGCTCTTGCGCCAATTAGGGGCGGTTGCTGATCAGGAAAACCTCCGCGCCTTCCTTGTCGGCGGCTTCGTTCGTGATCTTTTATTGCGTCAGGAAAATCTTGATATCGATATTGTTGTCGAGGGTGATGGCATTGCTTTTGCCAGAGCTTTTGCTGCCGTCGCGCAGTGCCGGGTTCGTGAACATGAAAAGTTTGGCACGGCGGTTATTGTCCTGCCCGATGGATTCAAAATTGATGTCGCTTCAGCCCGTTTGGAATATTATGCCAGTCCTGCCGCTCTTCCCAATGTTGAACATGCTTCAATCCGCCATGATCTCTACCGCCGTGACTTTACCATCAATACTCTGACGGTTTCATTGAATAAGGATAACTATGGCCAGATGCTCGATTTCTTTGGTGGCCAGCGCGATATCAAAGACAAATCGATCAGGGTTCTGCACAACCTGAGTTTTATTGAAGATCCGACGCGGTTGTTTCGGGCGATCCGCTTTGAACAGCGTCTGGGTTTCCGCATTGGCCGTCAGACCGAGCGCTTCATGCGCAGCGCCGTGCGGATGAAGCTGGTAAAAAAAGTCGGCGGCGCTAGAATAATGAACGAACTCGAGCAGATCCTGGATGAGCCTCAGGTTGTGGCTGCTCTGGAGCGATTAGAGCAATTCGACCTGTTGCAATTTATTGATATCCACCTGCACTTTGATCATCAGACACGCAAGCTTTTGCTGGCGGCAGAGCGTGCCTGCAGCTGGTTTGACCTTCTTTACACCGGTGAACGCTATCGTCGCTGGTTGGTCTATCTGCTCTGTCTGTTTGACGGTTTGTCAGAAAAGGGAATCAACCGCATCGTCCGTTCGCTCGCGATTCATCAGAAAGAGCATGATTTGTTGCTCGCGCAGCGTTCTCGGGGGTTGGCTTTATTAAAAATGGTAACCCTACCGAGAAACGAGCAGCAGACGCCAAAAAATAGTGACATCTACCATTGGTTCACAGGGTTTTCACTGGAACTGATTCTTTACCTGATGGCTCGTTCTGAAGATGACAGTCTGCGGCAATCGATTTCACTTTTTATGACCAGATTGCGCAATACGCAGATCATTCTCAATGGTCAGGATCTTATTCATCTGGGGCTGCCTCCGGGGCGCTATTTTCAGGATATTTTTAAGCTGCTGCTTGACGCACGCTTAAATGAACAAGTCTATTCACGTGAAGATGAAATTGCCCTGGTCAGTCAACACTTCCAAACGCACAGATGATCGTCAATAAGTTGACCAAATCCCTTTTCTCGTTTAGACTCAACCGCTTATCAAGTTATCGGATCACTTAAGTTTTTTTACCGGAAAGCTGCTACAAATTTATGGAAACAATTGTTTCTAAAATCGCAATCATGCTGGTACCGGCACTCTTTGCCATTATCCTGCACGAAGTTTCGCACGGTTATGTTGCGGAGCGTTTTGGTGATCCGACCGCCCGCTTGTTGGGCCGTTTGAATTTTAATCCATTCAAGCATCTGGATCCGATTGGAACCATAGCTGTTTTCATTTTCGGATTTGGTTGGGCCCGCCCCGTGCCAGTGAATCCAGCTAATTTTCGGCGACCACGACGTGACATGATCTGGGTGGCGTTGGCAGGCCCGATGGCCAACCTGTCACTGGCCATTTTGTCAGCCTTGATCTTGCGCGGCATAGGGCTGCTGGACGAGTTCGCATTTGGTCAGTCTCAGATCTATATCCAGGTCACCACACCAGTAAAAATGATGGCAGGGTTCAGCCTTTATATTAATATTCTTCTGGGGGTTTTTAATCTGATTCCGCTGCCACCGCTCGATGGTGGAAGAATCCTGACCGGGGTGCTGCCAGAGCGCCAGGCCAGAATGATTAGTCGGCTGGAACCCTTCGGTTTTGTGCTCATTCTCCTGCTCGTTTTTTTTACCGACATCTGGTCTCTGGTCCTGGCTCCAGTTATTAATTCGCTGGTTCTTCTGCTGGCTGGCGATGAAGCCCGACTGGTGGAGCAGGCAATGCATTTTCTTTTTGGGAATTGACCTGCCATGTCAATTCAAATCCAGCTTGAAAATTTTTCCGGACCTCTCGATCTGCTGTTACATCTGATTAAAAGCAATGAGATGGACATCTGTGATATTCGTATCGTTGAAATCACGGAACAATACCTGGCTATTATCGAACAGATGAAACAGCTTGACCTTGATGTCGCAGGAGAGTTTCTGCTGATGGCAGCGACCTTGATTCACATCAAATCGCGGATGCTGTTGCCAGTCAGTGAAGAGCTTGTAGACGAAGAGGGCGAAGACCCACGCGAAGAATTGATAAAAAGGCTGCTTGAGTACCAACGCTATAAAGATATTGCAGAGCATTTCCAGCAGATGCCGCAGCTCGATAGAGATGTTTTTTGCGGATTTTTCAACCTATCCGATGTCTCTACGTCAGAAACAGAGGACGAAGTCCAGATAGCGGTCGGCGTTTATCAACTTGCTGAAGCCTTTCATCATTTGCTGAAAGAGAGGCCGGCCGAGGTCTTCCATGAAGTCATTCAGGAAACGCTTTCTGTGTCTGATTATATCGAGCGTATTGTCGAACGGCTGACGCACAAAAAGCGTCAATGCCTGAGCGATTTTTTCCCCGAAGGAAGCCAGCGCACAGAAATGATTGTCACTTTTCTGGCCATGCTGGAATTGGTTAAAATGCGTCTGATTAATGTTGAACAGATACAAGATTTTAGTGAGGTCTGGTTGTCCCTGGCGGTTCCCGCAGAAGAGCTGACCAGTGCCAATGCTGAAGAGCGAGCGCTTGGTTATGGATAATCTGAAGCAGCTGGTTGAAGCCTACATCTTCGCTGCGGACAGTCCTTTGTCTCTTGATCGTTTAAGTGTTTTATTAGAGCGTCCCCGGGCTGAGCTCAGGTCTATTGTTGAACAATTATGCCAACAATATGAAGCCTCTGATCGCGGATTTTACCTTGCAGAAATTGCCGGAGGATACCAGTTCAGGACGCAGCCTGATTTGGCTCCTTACCTGCGCAAGTTAAACAAAGATCGTTCCACAAAGTTTTCCCGAGCTGCTATGGAAACTCTGGCGATCATCGCATATCGACAGCCGATTACCCGCCCTGAGATTGAATATCTGCGGGGCGTTGATTCCGGTGGCGTGATGAAAACCCTCCTGGATAAAAACCTCTTGCGTATCTTGGGGAAAAAAGATGTCCCGGGAAGGCCATTAATGTACGGGACCAGCCGGCATTTTCTGGAACTCTTTGGCTTGCGCAGCCTCAATGATCTGCCTACGTTGAAGGAGTTTTCAGCATTGGATCCTGAACTGACCGAAGCTGAGCCTATGAATCTGGAAAAGGCTGAGTAGTTTTATGCAGGAACGGCTACAAAAACTGATTGCGCAGGCCGGTCTGGCTTCACGAAGAAAGGCCGAAATCTGGATTACTGAAGGCAAGGTCATTCTCAATGGCGTTCCAGCGCAACTAGGTGACCGAGCTGATCTGGCTGTTGATCAAATTTTAGTGAACGGACAGTCTTTGGCGCGGGCGGAAAAAAAAATAACTGTCTTACTGAACAAGCCACGCGGGTATGTTTCAACCCTGCACGATCCAGAGGGGCGCAGACGGGTAACCGATCTGGTTGCCGCCATTCCACAGCGATTGTTTCCCATCGGGCGGCTCGATTACAACACTGAGGGCCTGCTGTTATTGACCAATGATGGTGAGCTTTCGCAGAAACTCAGTCATCCGCGCTATCATGTTGATAAAACTTACCTGGTCAAGGTCCGCGGAGTTTTAACGGCACAGATGGTCAGCGCTCTGGAGCGGGGGGTGACACTTGACGATGGCATAACGGCCCCCGCCAAGGTCAGTCAGCAGAGATCGGTCGGTTCGAATCACTGGTTTGAATTGACGATTCATGAAGGTAAAAATCGGCAGATCAGGCGCATGTGTGAAACCCTTGGCCTGACAGTTGTCAGGCTTAAGCGAATTAAATTTGGACAACTGTGCTTAGCCGATCTGGCTACGGGCCAATATCGAGTTCTGACTGAAAAAGAGATTGAGAGATTAAAAAAAATTATATAAGTATTGTTTTATTAGTTTAATTTGTTTAAGATTGTGCTATGTTTTCTGAGTTGTTCAGCTGTTTACTCATATGACCCGTTTAAGGTGTTAGCATTACTTGACACTTTTAGTCTCAATCGCTTATCTTTCGAACTGGAAAATGAGCGCAAAATAGGAATTTCGGGGGATTTTTTTGGCAACGAATAAAGATAAATTACTTGAATCGGCACAGAAGAACCTGAAGAAAAAACAGGTCGTTAAGGCAATAAAGGATTACGCTAAAGTTGTCGAACTTGACCCCGCCGACGTACGTTCGCGCCAGAAGTTGGCAGAACTTTATGTGCGTACAAATAAAACCGCCGAAGCCTATGAGCAGTATGAGTCGGTTGCAAAGTATTTTTCCAGCAATGGATTTTTTCTCAAAGCTATTGCTATCTACAAACAAATGCAGCGCCTTGATTCAAGTCAGATTGCGATATTTAATCGGCTTGCTGAACTCAATGAAAAGCAGGGGCTGCTTGGTAACGCTCTGGCAGAGTACCGTAACCTGGTTGATTACTATGCCCGCAATGGCATGATTGCTGATGAGATCAAAACGTTGGAGAAAATGCGTGATCTTGATCTCGACAATTTGAATATTCGTATCAAACTTGCTGAAATCTATGCCAAAAACGAGCGTAAAGATGAAGGTTTATCAGAACTCGAGTCTGTCCTGGAAGTCCTCAGTGACAAAGGTGCCTTCGATAAAATTCTCAAATTATACAAAATGTTTCTCCCACTTTACCCGAATAACAAAAAAATGCAGATGGGTTTGGCCCTGGCCTTTTATGAAAAGGGTGATTATGGCCGTGGGGTAACAATTCTTGAAAATCTTTTAAAGGATAAGCCTGGGGATCCTGATCTTTTGCGCCTTTTGGGCCGCGGCTATAGCGACGTCGCGAACTGGCCCAAAGCCCGTAAAACATATCAACAACTGCTTGATAAAGATCCGACAGATCTGAAAATTCGTGAATCTCTGATCCAATGTGAGATTGGCAGTGGTCAATACGACCGTGCTCTGGCGGAGTTGGAGGAGTGGAAAGACACATTTTTTAAATTCGACCGTCTGGACCTTTTGAAAGAGTACTATGAAACCCTCAAAGAGAAGCTGCTTGATAACAGCGTCGTTCTGGAAACTCTGGATTCGATCTATGAACTGACGGGTGAGGGGGACAAACTCCTTGATATTATCTCTGAAAAAGACGACGAGCCGGATGAGGCAATTGCCGAGGAAACCCTTTCGGATTTCCTGCTTGGCTCCGCTGATGGGGATATTGAAGATTCAGAACTAGAGCTCGACTCATCCGACGATGAGGGTGATCTGGAATTCGCTGTTGTTGAGGATGATGATGTCGATTTGCAGCTTGAATCCTTCGACGGCGGAGATGATGAGCTCGCACCCGGTTCTGATTCGGTTATTGAACTGGAGATCGATGATAACTTTGACTTAGGATCTGAGGAAAATGTCGCTCTTGACCTGCCAGAAGAGGAAACAGAGACGTCTGACCTTGGCGCTGGTCAGAACCTGCAGGCCGATCTGGAAGAAGCAGAATTTTATATTCAACAGGGACTTTATGCTGAGGCAGGTCAGTTGTGCCGCGATATTCTCGCCTACGCCCCTGATTCTGTTGAATGCCGTCAGAAACTCGATGAAATAGCTGCTTTGCAGGTAGCTGGTGATGCTCAGAAAGAAGAAAGTCCGGTGAGCGATCCCTTGGCTGAAAGCTCAGATGGGGATGATTTCGATTTCAGTTTCGATGCGTTACAGACCGACGCTATAGCAGAGAAAAAAGTTTTTAAAACTGACGTCGATGAGCAGATTGCCGCTGACGATATGGAATCTCATTACAACCTGGGAATTGCTTATCGTGAAATGGGTTTACTTGATGATGCCATCAGTGAATTTGAAAAAGCAGAAAAAGAACCTTCACGCTATGTTGATTGTCAAACGCTGAAAGGCCTGTGCTTTTCTGATAAAAGTGAATATGAAAATGCCGAGAAAGTTTTTCAACAGGCGCTCGACTCCCAGTACCTGGAAGAGATTCAACAACTCAATTTGGGTTATGAGCTCGGGCTCTTGTATGAACGGGCAGAACGACCCAGTGATGCTTTGATCAGCTACCAGCAGGTCTTATCCCTGGATCGAAATTATCGTGATGTCGGTGAGAAGATCTCTCTGCTGAAAAATTCGCTCGGGATACCGGATGACGAGCCCGGTTCTGGGGTAGAAGAGAGTAAAGAACGGATTTCTTTTCTCTAACGATGCTTAACTGCGGAACAGCATCCCCCCTGTTTTGGAGACTCCATGGGTTACACAGACTATTTTAATTTTGAGCGGGAACCATTTTCCAACGCCCCGAACGATAAATTTTATTTTGACAGCGAGCAGCACAATCAAGCTTTGCTGCGGCTCAAGTATTCGGTTGATTCGGATAAGGGTTTGGCTGTTCTGGTTGGTGGTGTTGGGACGGGAAAAACCACTTTAGCCCGGCGTATGCTCGATAATCTGCCGATTGACAAATATGAATCCTCTCTGTTGGTGATGATCCATTCAGCGATCACTCCCGAGTGGATTCTTTCGCGCATCTGCATGCAGCTTGGGGTTAAAAATCCTGACAATAATCCATTGAAAATGTTGAAGCAGTTATACGAGCGGCTGCTGCAGATTGAAAGAGAAGGGCGCAAAGCGGTTGTGCTGATTGACGAAGCGCAAATGCTGCAGACCCGCGAGTTAATGGAAGAGTTCCGCGGCTTGCTAAATCTGGAAGTACCGGATAAGAAGTTGCTGAATATCGTGTTCTTTGGGTTGCCGACGTTGGATGCCGTCATGAAGCTTGACGAACCCCTGGTTCAGCGGGTCGCTTTCAAGTACACACTGAAGCCGCTCTCTCCGGAGGCTACGAAAAAGTACATCGCCTTTCGACTGGAGGTTGCCGGCTGTAAAGCTTCACCGTTTCTCGATGAGACGTTACCATTAATTCAAAAATTTTCTGGCGGTGTTCCGCGCTTGATCAATACCATCTGCGACAATGCCTTATTCGAGACCTTTTTGCGCCATGGGCAAGAGATTACGGCACGAATTATCGGTAATGTTGCAGAAGATTTAGGCCTTGTTGCCTTCGATTTACATCCGCCGGTGAATACCGAAGAGAATCTGGACGACTTGGAGATCGTTTTTGACGATCTTGTTGAGGGCAAATAACCAGGGGCTGCCAGATCCTATCACAAAAGCGGTTAGAGCTTCAGGCCTTAACCGCTTTCTTTTTTTCAGTTGAAAAGTCATAATTGTTTCCATGAAACCTAAAATTCATATTCTCCCTGAAGAACTATGCAACAAAATTGCTGCTGGTGAAGTTGTTGAGCGGCCTTCTTCTGTGGTCAAGGAATTGGTAGAAAATTCTCTGGATGCAGGAGCTGCGAATATCATTGTTGAACTGGAATCTGGTGGTAAGCGTTTGATCCGGGTCACTGATGACGGTTGCGGCATGAATCGGCAGGATGCTTTTTTATCTTTTGAGCGACATTCAACCAGTAAAATTTTCACGGATACTGATCTTTTTGCCCTCAGAACCCTGGGTTTTAGAGGCGAAGCCCTCGCTTCCATTGCCTCAGTTTCCCGCCTGAAATTGAAAACCTGTGATAACGATAATGGCCTGGGGCAATTGATCACGGCTGAGGGGGGGCGGATTAAGCAAGCGGAAGAAATTGGCTCGCCAAGAGGGACCCTCGTTGAAGTGAGAAACCTTTTTTTCAATCTGCCTGCCAGAAAGAAGTTCTTACGCAAAGAACAGACGGAGCTTGGACATGCTGCTGATGTTGTGACCAAGCAGGCTCTGGCAAATCCGCGTGTGAGCTTTCGCTTGCAGCATAATGAGCGCATATTGCTTGATCTGCGGCGGGAAAAGGGTCTCCCGGAGCGGGTGGCTGCCCTGCTTGGACGTTCATTACTTAAAGATCTGCTGCCGCTGGAGTATGATTCCGGCGCCGATCTGAAATTGCGTGGATTAATATCACAACCGCAGCTCAACCGTTCAGCAGGAACTCATATTTATACGTTTATCAATGGCCGTTATATCAGAGATCGAGTTGTCCAACATGCGGTTATGGAGGGTTATCGTCATCTGCTGATGAAAGGGCGTTATCCGGTTGCGGTGCTTTTTCTTGAAATGGACCCGGCCGCTGTAGATGTGAATGTGCACCCGACAAAGCATGAGGTTCGTTTTCGCGAGCAGTCACTGGTTCATGATTTTATCGCCGCAAGTTTGAAAAAAACACTTAGCCCGGCTCAGTGGGTGACAAGTCCCTCAGAAAGGGTTCTGACCACGAACGAGCACACTCAGGTTGCTCCACAGCCGGTGTATCGGTCAGACTCTTCGCCTGTGGAAGACCCGCCAACTGAGCCACAAGGGCTTGCTTACCCTGCTCCAATTTCACAGGCCTATTCCGACAATCCACCAGCGCAGCAGCGAACTGAATTTGTCCATGATTCAGCCCTATCGACACAATATGTGTTACCTGGAAGTCAGGTGGGAGGTTTCTTTTCTCAATTGCAGATCCTCGGGCAGTACCATCAGAGTTATATCCTTTGTCAGGATGGCGATGATCTGGTTCTGATCGATCAACATGCAGGCCATGAGCGGGTCGGATTTGAGAAGTTACGGCATTTCTATCATGCGGGTGCAATCCCTGTTCAGGCTCTGTTGTTTCCCGAAATCCTCGATCTGGATTTCAACAGCGCCGTCGCCTTAGAAGAAAACTTGAGTGAACTGAGGAGTCTGGGGTTTGAACTGGAGCCCTTTGGGGGGAAATCCTTTGCCCTTAAGGCTGTGCCCCAATTGCTGGGCCATGTCTCTGCAGCAAGTCTGGTTGTGGATATTGCTCTGGAGCTAGAACGCATCGGCCGAACCGGTCAGTTGCGCGACTCGCTCGATGAGGTTTTGATTCTTATGGCGTGCCATGGAGTCATCCGGGCCAATCAAGCGCTCTCGACGGCGGAAATAAAGGCCCTGTTCGTTGAAATGGACAAAATCGATTTTAAAGCGAACTGTCCGCATGGGCGCCCCGTGCTGCAACGTATGCGTTTGTCCGAAGTTGAACGACTCTTCCGCCGTCAATAGCGTGGATGCGGCCATGGAAAAAAAAATACCGCTGTTGGTGATCTGCGGCCCGACCGGCTCAGGTAAAACATCCTTAGCACTCTCCCTGGCGCAAAACTATCCGTTGGAAATTATCTCAGCTGATTCTCGCCAGGTCTACCGGGGTATGGATATTGGGACGGCAAAAGCAACAGCTGAAGAGCAGGACTGCGTTCCCCATCATCTGATTGATCTGATTGACCCAGCGCAGGAATTTTCCGTCGCTGAATTTGTCGATCTTGCCCGGCCTGTGATCGCAGCAATCTCTGAGCGTGGGAAACTGCCCTGTATTGTCGGTGGAACGGGACTCTATATTAAAGCCCTGTTGGGTGGCTTGGCCGACTTGCCGACCGGGAACGAGGCCTTACGGCAACAACTTCACCAGCGGGAGGTGGATGAAGGGCCAGGCTGTCTGTTTCGTGAACTCCAGCGCGTTGACCCGGCGGCCACTGAGCAGATTCATCCGCATAATCTCATCCGCATCGTCAGGGCTCTCGAGGTTTTTACTTTGAGCGGAAAAAGGTTTTCAGAATTAAAAGCTGAACACTGCTTTGCCGATTGTCACTATCGCACCCTTCAGCTGGCACCGGAATGGTCGCGTGCTGAACTTTATTCACGGATTAATAGCAGAGCTCAGGAAATGCTTGATCTTGGACTGGTCGAGGAAGTGCGGGGCCTGGTTGACCGATATTCAATTGATCTCAAGGCCTTCCAGACGCTTGGCTACCGTGAGGTCATCCGTTATCTGAAAAATGAAGTCACTGCCCAGCAGATGCTTGAAGATATTCAGCAATTGACCCGACAGTATGCGAAAAAACAGTTAACCTGGTTTAGAAAAGATGCTGAAATAATTTGGGTTGATTCCTCAACTGAGTCTGGTAAAGTGTTACAATGTATTGATAATTTTATTCTTCGGTAAAGGAGCGGATATGCCTAAATCCCCATTTAACATTCAGGATCAATATCTTAATCAGGCCCGTAAAGAACGCGTCAAGGTCGCAATTATCATGATGTCGGGTGAGAAGCTGGAAGGTTATATAAAATCTTTCGACAGTTTCTGTATCCTTGCGGAAAGTGGCGGCGATATCCTGATATACAAACATGCTGTCAGCACCATCACGTCTTCTGACGGGACTTTTCGTTTACACGGAGGACGTGACTGATCACAAAGGTCTCGATATACAGTTCCCGATAGAGGCGGTGCCGTTGGCGTCGCCTTTGTTATTTCCCTTACTTGTCACTTTTTTCACTTTGCTGTTGATGGTTTAAGACAAATGCATTTTCCCAAGACAAAGGAATCCTCTGGATGCTGAGAATCGAATCGATTGAGCCGGGAAGTTATGCCGCAGAGATGGGCCTTGAAGCGGGGGACCGGCTGCTCAGTATCAATGGCCAGCCAATAGATGATGTGCTTGATTATCACTTGAATATTGCCGCCGCCAGAGTGCAACTGGAAATTCTACGCCAGGATGATGAAGTCTGGGACTTCGATCTGGAAAAGCAAGCTGAAGAGGATATCGGGATAGACGTAGAGCATCCTCAACCGCGTCAATGTCAGAATCAATGTCTCTTCTGTTTTGTCCATCAACTCCCGAAAGGACTGCGCAGAACGCTCTATATCAAAGATGAAGATTACCGTTTTTCTTATCTCTATGGGTCCTATATTACCCTGACAAATCTCAATGAAACCGATCTGGAGCGCATCATTGAACACCGGCTTTCCCCGCTTTATATCTCGGTGCATGCTATCGAACAGTCGGTCCGGGAAACCTTGCTTGGAGTGGTTCCTCCCGAGATAGCGCCATTGCTGCTGCGTCTCACAACAGCAGGGATTGAGCTTCATTGCCAGGTTGTGCTCTGTCCGGGAATCAATGACGCCGAGGTGCTCAGCCAAACCATCGAATTCCTGGCTGGTTTGATGCCTCAGGTTCTCTCTCTGGCGGTTGTTCCTGTGGGTTTGACCGAACACCGGGGCAATCTACCGGAGTTAAAGAAAGTCAGTCGCAAAGATGCGCAGGTTTGTCTTGAGCAGATTCTGAGTTATCAGCGAAAATACCTTGCTGAAAAAGGGAAGCGTTTTGTTTTTCCGGCCGATGAAATCTATCTCCTGGCGGAGCAAGAGATCCCACCATTCGATGAATATGAATCTTTTCCGCAGATTGAAAACGGTGTCGGAATGATTGCCCAATTTCGCCAGCAGGCTTTAGAAGTGTTACTCGAAGCTGAGCCTGTCAGTGTGAAAAAGGTGACCCTTGTCACCGGATCTTCATTTGTCAATGAGCTTCAGACTTTTGTTGACCGCCTTTCTTTGAGAACGGGTGTTGAATTTGACATCGTTGCCGTTAAAAATGTTTTTTTCGGTGAGGATATTACCGTGGCCGGTTTGCTGACCGGTCGTGATTTAATGCAGCAGTTAGCGGGGAAGGACCTGGGCGACGCCCTGTTGATCCCCGACGTCATGCTCAAAGAGGCTGAGCCGATTTTTCTTGATGACCTGAGAGTTTCTGACCTTCAGGTACAACTACAGGTCCCGGTTATCACGATTGAGAGTTCTCCCTGGGGCCTGCTGGAAGGGTTGGAACACTTGGGTGGGGATCCCGTTGAAATTGTACATTGCTGAGCTTGCATTGATTTGTGTCTAGATGACCTGCTTTGCGATGAAAAAAGCTATGACCCTGTTTACTCTTATTGTGCCTTGGCATTGTCAAGTGAAGAAAAACACTGATATTTAGACTTATAGATGCTAAATTAGCCAGTGCTATTATGCGGCTGAATGACATATAGAAAAACTTTTTTCGGGGCAGAAGCGTTTGCAACAAAAACTGATCATCGCTGTTATCGGCGCAAGCCAGGCATCCCCAAGGGGAGTTGCGCTGGCCGAACAGGTTGGCCGGTTGCTCGTAGGGCAGGGTGCTGTACTTGTCTGTGGCGGATTAGGCGGTATTATGGAGGCTGCGTCACGGGGCTGTGCCCAGGCCGGAGGAGAGGTTATCGGTATCCTCCCAGGTGCTTCAGCTGCTGACGCGAATCCTTACGTCAGTCTCCCGATTGTCACCGATATGGGCCACGCGCGTAATGTGATTATCGCTCAAACTGCCCATGCTCTCATCGCCATCGAGGGAGAATATGGAACTCTGTCTGAAATCGCCATAGGCTTGAAGCTGGGCAAGCCGGTCGTCCAGCTTGATAGCTGGGCAGAGATCCCTGGAACCCTTCAGGCCGATTCGGCAGAACAGGCGATTGAAATAATTTTTGCTGCCCTTCAAGGAGGCTTTATCAATGATCAAAGAGGGTAGATTCACGACGGTCTCTCTGGATTGCCCCAAGCATAGACCTGATGGAAACGCGGTCGCGGAACTGATTGAATGGATTCGTGGGCGAGGCAAAATTCTCATCGTCACCCATGACAACCCCGATCCCGATTCCATCGCTTCAGCAGTCGCCTTGCGTCATCTGATATTGATGAAAACCGGACAAGATGCGGTCTTGACTTATGGTGGTGTTATCGGCCGGAGTGAGAACCGCAAGATGGTGGAGCTGCTTGAAATCCCGCTGGTGCCGATTTGTCAACTTGACCTGAGTCAGTACGCGGTCGTCGCAATGGTTGATACGCAGCCGCATTCCGGCAACAACTCGTTGCCTGCGGAACAGCCTGTCCATGTGGTGATTGATCACCACATGCCGAAGAATGACTTATCTGGAATCTGCTGGGTCGATGTGCGTGAACATTATGGTGCCTCTGCAACTATTCTCTATGAATATCTCAATGATCAGAAGGTTTCAATTAACACCAGATTGGCAACCAGTCTGTTTTATGCGATCAAGTCCGAAACCCAGGATCTCGGACGTGAATGGTCTAAGGCCGACCGAGAGGCTTATCTGAAGCTTTTGCCACTTTCGAACAACCGGATTCTTTTTGATATTATTCATCCGCAGGTACCGAGAAATTATTTTTCGGCTTTTCGTACCGCAATCGAGAATTCACAGATTTATGGTGAAGCACTGGTCTTTAATCTGAGCAAAACAGATAATCCTGATCTTGTCGCTGAGCTCGCAGATTTTCTCCTGCGCCAGCAGGGAGTGCGTTATGTCCTGGGAATGGGTTGGTATCAGGGAACGCAGATCCTCTCAATGAGAACCCTGAATCCTGAGGCCAAACTCGGGTTGGTTATTCAGGAAATGGTCAAAGGCTTAG
>JAPHSA010000215.1 GCA_026193235.1 Deltaproteobacteria bacterium
GCATACTTTCCTCAAGCCCAATCTAACCTTCGAACGGATCACACATGCGCTCAGTAACACTTCCCACCGCCCGTTTGGCCTGGACCGTTTGGGGCCTTGGAGGAGCACTCTACATCATCGGTTTCTTTCAACGGGTCGCCCCCGGTGTCATGACCGCGGAACTGATGGATGATTTCAACATTACCGCTGCCGCTCTGGGTAACCTGTCAGCATTTTATTTCTACAGTTACGTGGCCATGCAGATTCCCACCGGGCTGCTCGCAGACAGCTGGGGACCGCGGCGACTGCTGACTGCCGGTGCCCTGGTGGCCGGTGTCGGGAGTCTCAGCTTCGCGCTCTCTGACGTGATGTTCTGGGCTTGTGCCGGGCGCCTACTGATCGGTGGTTCGGTGGCTGTTGCTTTTGTTGCTATGCTGAAGCTCTCGAGCCATTGGATGGCACCTAAACAGTTTTCTCTTGCTTCGGGGATGGCGCTCTTTCTTGGTATCCTCGGCGCCGTTTTTGCTGGGACCCCGCTGCGTCTGTTGGTGGATGCCTATGGATGGCGGCCGGTGATGCTGGCCTCCAGCATCATCCCCTTTGTTGTCGCTGCCCTGATCTGGATGATTGTCCGTGATGACCCGTCCGAGCGGGGCTACCTCAGTCACGCTCCACAGGCCACCGCCAATACTCCTCGTATGGGTATCATTATGGGATTAAAGCGGGTCTTAGGCTACCGCAATACCTGGATGTTACTGATCGCTCCGGGCGCCCTTGCCGGTAGTGTTCTCACCTTCGCGGGACTCTGGGGCGTTCCTTTTCTGACAAGCCAGTATGGCATGAGCGCTCCGGGTGCTGCAGCTGTGTGTTCGCTTATGCTGCTGTCCTGGGCTGTCGGTGGCCCGGTTTGCGGCAGCCTTTCGGAACGTATTGGCCGGCGTAAACCGCTCTACGTAATTGGCTGCGCCGCCTTGAGTGCAGGTTGGGCGGTCGTCGTTTTTGTGCCGGGTTTACCGCTCGCAGTTCTGATTGCGCTGCTGATCGTCATCGGTTTCTCCGCCGGCTGTATTATCATCGGCTTCGCTTACGTCAAAGAATCAGTCCCGTCACCACTGGCTGGAACCGCGGCCGGGGTCTGTAATATGGGGACGATGCTCGGCCCGATGTTCCTTCAGCCCGCCGTCGGTTGGGTGCTTGACCGTCAGTGGCAGGGAACAATGGATGCCGGTACCCGGATCTACGAGTTAAATGCTTTTCGCGCAGGGTTTTCGCTGATGCTGGTCTGGGGGGTTCTGGCCTTGATCTGTGTCGCCGTGAGTCAGGAAACTGATTGTCAACAGCTGCCCTAAAATCATAATAGCCGTTACAGAGCGGAAATAAGTCAGAAAGGCGATGTTTCCATCAGGAGAAATAAATGCAAGCGACAGATAAAGCCTATCAAGCATATCTGAATATTTTAAGAGAAGAACTGGTTCCGGCAATGGGCTGTACCGAGCCGATCGCGATTGCCTATGCTGCCGCACGAGCGCGCGAGGTGTTGGGCGTGCCGCCTGAACGCGTCTTGATCGAGGCGAGTAGAAATATTATCAAAAATGTCAAAAGTGTCGTTGTTCCCAATACCGGACATCTGAAAGGGATTGAAGCTTCAGCGGTCGCCGGGATTGTTGCCGGAAATGCTGATAAGGCTTTGGAAGTGCTCTCTGCTATTGATGATGCGGGGCGCAGAAAAATCACCGAGTTCCTCGACAGTAAAGAGGTCAAGGTGATGGAATCGACCAGTGGGTTAACCTTTGATCTGGTCGTTACGGTCTCCGCTGGGGAGGCTCAAGCGACTGTTCAGATATCGCATTATCACACCAACATTGTTCTGATCACCAAGAACAATGTAGTGATCTATAAGCATCAGGACTGTGCCGAAGTTGAAACCCTCAACCTGACCGACCGGTCGATCATGAATGTGAGAGATATCATCGCTTTTGCGGAAGCGGTCGATCTCAAAGAAGTTGAGGAGCTGTTACAGCGGCAGATAGATTTTAATATGGCGATCGCTGAAGAGGGCTTAAAGGGTGACTGGGGGGCCAATATCGGTTCCGTGTTGTTGGACACCTGGGGCAATGATATTAAAGTGCGGGCAAAAGCCCTGGCTGCGGCGGCCTCAGATGCGAGGATGAGTGGTTGTGATCTCCCGGTTGTGATTGCTTCCGGCAGCGGCAATCAGGGAATTAGCGCATCGGTGCCGGTCATCGAATATGCAAAAGAGTTGGGATCGGATCAGGCAACCCTCTTTCGTGCTCTGATTGTGTCGAATCTGGTGACCATTCACCAGAAAACCGGCATTGGTCGCTTGTCGGCCTACTGCGGCGCGGTCAGTGCCGGGTGCGGCGCGGGTGCGGGGATCGCTTGGTTGCACGGGGGGCGCTTTGAGGAAATTGCCCATACGATTGTCAATGCGTTAGCGACGGTCTCCGGGATTATCTGTGATGGTGCCAAGCCATCCTGTGCGGCGAAGATTGCAGCCTCTGTCGATGCCGGAATTCTCGGTTTTTACATGTTTGAAAAAGGCCAGCAGTTTTATGGCGGCGATGGGATTGTCACCAAAGGCGTTGAAAACACGATTTACAACATCGGTCGCCTCGGCCGTGAGGGGATGCGAGAAACCGACAGAGAAATCATCCGCATCATGCTCGGGGAGTAGCGGCCTGATTCAAGTTCAGTTGAGCGCCTTCCCGTTCAGTATGGCTTGACCTTCGCTGAGAGAGAAATTGACGCTGAACTGATCACTCCCCGGCTGTTCAACAAAAATCCCCTTTTGCACCAGGTCCCTGGCAACCTGTCCTGCTTCTTTATTCAGAACAGCTACAGTTACATTTCTCTGCTCATCATCCTGCGTCCTGTTTAACAGGCGATATCCGGTTTTGAATACATCAGAGTCGAGCTTTATCTGTAGCTGTGCACTGATGTGCGACAAGGTCAGCAGGGCAGCAAGGATTTCATCTGTCGGCTCAAAAATCAGGGCTCCTGCAGCGTTCATTTTACCCTCTGCCGTTTCCAGGGAGAGCTCTTCCAGCCTCAGGGACAGTCCGGATTGTAGCAGCTCGGAATAAAGACCTAATAGCTGAAAACTCATTGACGACGGCTGCGGGCTTATTCCTTGAGCCTGTACTTCTAGGGCAGAATTCTGCAGCGCCCTTAACGCCTTCATGCTGATGTCCGCCAGGCTGAAGGTCATCTGGCCGTTAAGCAGTTCTTCCTCGGCCAAAAGGAGACGTGAAAAGCGGATAGAAGTTGTATTGGCACAGTTATCCTCTGTAAGAACAGAATTCGATTGGACTAAAACGTCTGAGAGTTCAGTCCTCCTTTGATCCACCCCCAGGGCCAGTTGCTCCATCCGGAATTCCGCCTGACCTGCTGATAGTTCATCACCCTGCTCCCAACCTAGAGCGAGGCCGGTAACGGCTATGGTCTGACCTGCCAAGGTAAACTTTCCCTCCGGCAAGGAAAACCTGGAGCTGATATCGCCCTTGAAATTAACCTGTGAGATCAGCGCAAGCTGTTCCAGAGGAATCTGTTGCACAATTGCTGAAGAGAATTCAGAGCCTTCAGCCAGGGTTGAGGTTATCGTCAGTCCCCAGATGAAATGGCGGATCTGGTGATTGAGAGCAATCTCCTGTTCCGGCATTTTGACGGTCGTTCTGGCCTGGGAGGTAAATAATTTTCGTTGATACTGATCAATCTTAATCTCAAGCAGCTGTGGATATGCACGATTTATCACCTCAACCTGTTCGGTAAACAGTTTTTCCGTGGTTTGGCTGCTGTACCAGGTCAGGGCAAAGAGGGCAATGATGATCAGAACCATCAATGTGGAGAGAACTTTTCTCAGCATCAGTTATTCCTTAAATTCCGCTGCTTTTTGTCCCTGGCTTTGTGCAGCTCCTCGGCTTAAGCTCGGCTAGGACTGTGGCGCCACACCTTGCCAGGAACTAAAATCATTCAAAATTTATGTGGTGAGCTAACCGCAGGGGACACTAGCAGAATGCTTTAACACCAACAGTCGTTTTTGGCCAGTATTTATAACTCTATTCCTGCCGCAGATAGGTTGCTGGTTTATGCCCAAGAGCCTTCCAGGTTCCCAGCAATCCCAGAGCCAGAGTCATCAGGATGCCGGCCAAAAGAGTAGTGATAATCAACAGGGGGTGAAGTCGGTAATCGGCGTCGAGTGGCCCCTCAAGGATGGCAAAGGCAGCCAACGAACCAGCCACCAGACTCAGGCTCCCGGCAATCAGTCCAAGAAAGATAAATTCAGCCGCAAAAGTTTTGAGAATTTTACCCCGTGTTGCCCCGCACACTTTAAAAATAACGGCATCCTTGATGCGCCGATGCTGGTCTGCAGAAATTGCTCCGGTCAGCACCAGGAATCCGGTGAACAGAGCAACGGCAGCCATCCCTTTGAACGCCCAGCCGATACGTGTCAAAGTGCGTGAGACATTGGCTAAAATTTCCCGAACCGATACAGCAGAAACGTTCGCGAAGGATTCTGTTATCTGTCGATAAAAAGCTTCCTCCGCATCTTGGGGCAGGTGGGCTGCCGCAATATGCGTCTGCGGCGCTGATTCCAGAACCCCGGGAGCAAAAACAAGGGCGAAGTTCAGCTCCAAAGTCGACCAGTCAACCTGGCGAAGATTAGCAATCTCTGCAGTTATTGTTCGCCCCAGAATATTCACGCTCAAACTGTCTCCAATTGTGACACCAAAGCCTTTGGCCAGGTCGGCGGTCAGTGAGATTAGTGGTGGACCCTGGTAGTTTTCCGGCCACCATTCGCCGGCAACCAGTTCGGTGTTGTCCGGCATCTGTCCGGCATAGCTGAGAAAACGGTCACCACGAACGGCCCAGCGGACAGAGGGTGAAATCTGCGCCTGTTCGACAGCGATGCCAGCAATTTTCGTGATGCGTCCACGGAGCGTTGGCGAGGAGTTAAACTTTGTCACCTCGCGGTTGCTTTTGACCAGAGCTTTTACCGGTTCAAGCTGATCGGGCTGGATATCAAAAAAGAAATAAGCCGGAGCATCGGCCGGCAGACCCTTGGTAACCATTTCATCGAGGTTGCTCTGTACCTGAACGATCATGATTAGTGCCGTCAAGCCGACCCCGAGCGAAAAAATGATTCCTGCTGCCGGAGATCCAGGTCGACAAATATTAGCTAAAGCCAGTCTGAGAGTGGGTTGAGCGGGGCGCGGAAGCTTTTGTACCAGCTTGATGACGGCCCAGGCCAACAATCGAAACAGAGTGAAGCAGAGTCCGGCTCCGATGATAAACCAGTAAGCTAATCTCTGGTCGGAGCTGCTCAGCAGCGCAATAGCAATCAACGCGACTGCCGCGATGATAATCATCAACCAGATTTTTGTTCCGGGATTTTTATTTTCAGCTTCAGTATAGCCGCGGAATAGCATTGCCGGGGAAACCAGGCAGGCAACTCCCAGTTCGCGTAAAGAAAAAAGCAGAGCTGTTAGCAGACCAAAGAGTGCCGTGACCAGCCAGACTTGTGGGAAAAAACCGGGTTCCAGCGGGATCGGAAATTTTTGCCCCAGAAATAGATTCAGCAACCATGGAAGAAGGGCTCCGGCGATGAGCCCCAGTCCTGAGCCGATGAAGCCGAGCAGAAGAATTTGTAACAGGTAGGTGGCAAAAATAACCTTCCTGGTCGCGCCGAGACTTTTCATCGTCGCGATATGATCAAGTTTGCCACTGAGATAGCCACGCACGGCCCCGGTCACTCCCAGGCCGCCAACCAGCAACGAGCACAAACCAAGTAAAGTCAGGTTGGTTCCCATGCGGTCAAGAAAGAAGCGCACCCTGGGAGCCGCTTCGCGCCAGCTGCGTAAGCGCCAGCCGGCCTCGGGGAAATTCTCCTGCAGTTCCCGCTTTAACTCTTCCGCCTGAGTCTGATCTGCAAGTTTAAGCCGGTAGGCATAGTTGATCAGGCTGCCCTGCTGGATCAGCCCGGTTGACTCCAGCGCCCTGCGAGAAACCATAAATCGTGGTCCAAGATTAAAGGCCCGCACACTGCGATCCGGCTCATTTTCAATAACCGCATTGATCTGGAAACGTGCTTTCCCAACCTGAATTGTTTCACCGACGGCGCTGGAAAAGCGTTCAAGAAAAGCAGCCTCAACGACAGCCCCGAAACTTTCCCCTTGAGAAGCCAAAGCGGTGGTGAGAGCTTGTCCATTTTTCAGCTTGAGCTGCCCGTAGAGTGGGTAGCGCGAATCAACCGCTTTCAGCTCAATTAAGCCGCGTTTCCCGCTGCTTTCAGCGGTAGCCATCGTTCTCATTTCAAGCGTTGCGGAAACGATGGATCGCTGTTGCAGAAAAGCATCTTGTTCTGCCGTTACTGGCCGGTGAACCTGGCGGATTTCAAGGTCTCCACCGAGCAGGGCGCTGGCGTCCTTAAGCAGCCCAGAACGTGCCGCGGCAGTGAAATTGCCGATCGCTGAGATGGAAAAGACACCTAAGAACAGGCAGGTCAGAAAAACGCCGAAGCCACGGAGACCGTTGCGCATTTCGCGACGCAGTAGGCGGATTGCTTGAGCAATGACCGGTCCGGAGTTCATGCTTGCATCCCTTCGTGAGGGACGAACTGGCCATCGGCCATGCGGATGGTTCTTTGGCAGCGCTGCGCTAACTTGGAATCATGTGTGATCAGGATCAAAGTCGTGCCATAATCTTGTTGCAGCTGAAACAGGAGATCCATCACCAACTGGCCAGTTTCCTGATCGAGATTTCCAGTCGGTTCATCAGCGATAATCAGTGCCGGATTAGAGACAAAGGCCCGGGCCAGGGCAACCCGTTGTTGCTCGCCACCGGAAAGCTGCCCCGGGAAATGAGCGCTGCGCTTGGCTAGGCCGGTTGCTGCCAATGCTGCTGCTGCCCGCTCCAGGGCATCCGCTGCGGAAGAAAATTCCAGTGGCAGGGCCACGTTTTCTAATGCGGTCATCGTTGGGATCAGATGAAAGGATTGAAAAACGATGCCGATATGCTGACGTCTGAATTCTGCCAAGCGATCTTCATTCAGGCCACTTAGTTGGGTTCCGGCAACCTGAATCTGGCCGGAGGTAATACTTTCCAGACCGGCTAAGGCCATAAGTAAAGTTGTTTTCCCCGCCCCGGAAGGGCCGACAACACTAAGAGTTTCACCCTGCTGAACCTGCAGATTGATGCCACGCAGGATGTTGACCGTACCACCTCCGCCAATTAGACTGAGGTGTAAGTCAGTGACTTTTATGATTGGATTGGACATGAAAACTCCACAAATCTGGTTGTTGTTCGTTCTTCTCGCGTTTTCTCAGCCAGCACTATCTGCGTCTGAAAGCATTTCTATTCTAGTGCTGGGGGATAGTTTGACCGCGGGCTACGGACTCAGTGCACAAGACGCATTCCCGGCCCAATTGGAACAGCGCTTGAACGAAAAGGGCTACCCGGTCCTTGTTATCAACGCTGGGGTTTCTGGTGATACCAGCGCCGGTGGTGCAGCGCGACTTGATTGGAGCCTGGCCGACTACCCCGATATTGTCATTGTTGAACTGGGAGCCAATGATGCGCTGCGCGGATTAAGCCCTCAGCAGACCCGGACGAACCTTGCTACGATTTTAGCTCGGCTGCGGGAACACAATGTCCGCGCCATTCTGACCGGAATGAAAGCCCCCCGTAATCTTGGCGAAGATTATTATAACAGTTTTGACAGTTTGTATCCTGACCTTGCCGCAGAATTTAACGTTGCCTTCTACCCCTTTTTCCTTGAAGGAGTCGCTGGCCGGTCTGATTTGAATCAGGCCGATGGTATTCATCCCACTGCGCTCGGGGTTCGGGTGATTGTGGATAAGATGTTACCGCTGGTGGAAACTGTTCTGGTAAAAGGCTTCTGATCTAGTTGGCCATGTTATGAGCACTTTTTCTTTCCTGAGCAGATGTCTGCTGTGCGATCCGAAGCAGCTAGATGGACGGGTTTCAAAAATCCTTTACAGTATGCAACAGTCCGTTAGATATAATTTTTTTCGATTGCGTAACGGACAAGGCCTGCCGTGTTGCGGATGTTGAGCTTTTGCATCAGCGAGGCACGATGGTGATGAACGGTCCGCGGACTGATGTTCAACAGATCGGCAACATCCTTGTTCGATTTCCCTTCGGCAATCAACTTTAATACTTCTCTTTCACGAAGGGTCAACGGATCGGAGAGAATTTTAAATTGACCTGTCTGGTAGGCACGGGCCATCTCATCGGTCAATTCAGGAGAAAGTAGCGGCGAGATATATTTCCGTCCAGCTCGAATGGCTTCAATTGCTGAGAAAATCTCTTTAGGAGCATCCTCCTTGAGGAGATATCCATCTACACCCGCAGACAGTGCATGATGCAGGTACTGACCACTTTTATGCATGGTCAGGACCAGAATTTTTATCGCCGGGAAGTTCGCTTTGATTTCTGCCGCCGCCTCTAACCCACGGATCTTAGGCATGGCGATGTCAAGAATCACCAAGTCTGGATTCGTGGTATGAAGCATCTTCAACAGTTCTGCACCATCGTCTGCTTCACCAATAACCAGCAAATCTGCGACACCATCAATAATCGACTTCATTCCGTGCCTGAGAATAACGTGATCATCCGCTAAAATAATGCGATAGTCCGTCATTGGCAGTTACTCCCTTTCAGGGGGATGCAGAATCGGATGCTGGTCCCCATTTTTGTGCTCTTGAGCGCAAAGGAGGCGCCGAGTATCCGCGCCCGTTCCTGCATGGTGGAGAGGCCCATACCTCGACCCTTCTTATGCATAAGCAACTCTGCTTCAGAATCGAAACCACGACCATTGTCTTCAATGAGAAAATGGATTCCGGAGCTGTCTTTGATGCCTTCAATCTGTATCTGGCTCGCATCTGCGTGCTTACCGATATTCGTCAATGCTTCCTGAAATAACCGGTAGATGAGAATCTGCATTTCCTGGGTCAGCGAGGCATCTATTTTATCTAATTTAACATCAATCGCGATTTCATAGTGTCGGGCAAAGTCTTCAAGCAGAGAAGTGATGGCGGCACTCAAGCCAAGGTCCTCAAGATCAGAAGGAACAAGATCCCAACAGAGGCGGCGCACATTTTCAATAATCTGGTCGATATATTTGAAGGTTTCTTCACAGACCTCCTTTTGCTCGGACTGCTCTGCCGTCAACTCTTTTTCCAGGAGAGAAATTTTAAATTTGAGAAATAGCAGGTTTTGACCAACGACATCATGCAGTTCCGAAGCAAGGCGCTTCCTTTCTCCCTCCTGAGCTTCGAGCAGTTGCGACATCAGGGAGAGGAGGCGCTCTTCTGATCGTTTCAGGTCGCTCTCAACGTTTTTACGAATGGAAATGTCACGAGAATTTAGTACGATCCCAGAAACTGCGGCATCCTCGAGCAGATTCTGGCTTATGATTTCAAAAATCCGCCAAGTCCCATCAGCATGTCTTAGACGAATCTCGGAAGATTGGTTGCTCTTCGAGTCAAGCAGGGTCTTGTTGAGAAAAGACTTGCACAGGGCCTGGTCATCGGTATGGACAATTGTGCTCAGAGATTCCCCCTGCAGTTCCTCCAGCTGATAACCCAAGACACGATACAGTGATGGGCTGAGATAACGGACAATGCAATCTTGATCGAGCAGAAAAATAATTCCTGATTCGTTTTCGATCAGGGAGCGAAAGAGTTTTTCACTTTGGATGAGAGCACCGTGGCTTTTCTGTAGTTGGGTGGACATGGTATTAAATGCTGCCGAAAGCTCTCCAAATTCGTCGTTGCTGCTTACGGGAACGCGTGTTTCAAGATCTCCGCGACCGATTTTTTGCGCCCCGGCCACCAACAACCGTAAAGGGGCTGTCATCTTACGTGCCAGAAATATGATCAGCAGAACCATCAGGATGGAACCGAAAACTGCCAGGGAAAGAACCAGATCCCGAGCTTTATTGATGCTACCGTAAATTTCGCTGAAAGGGTCAGTTACGACCACGTACCATTTCCAGGCTGGAAAATACTCATAGGCAGCCAGACTACGTGTTCCGCTCCAACTGTAATCCAGTTGCCCAACTGTCTGCCGGGCCATTTCGGAAAACCACGACAGTTCGCTTATATCAACACCTTGCTTCTTGTCTTCTGGGTGAAAAATTACCTGACCATCATCATCGACAATAAAAACATAGCCCTGCTTGCCAATCTTCATATTCTCCAACATGGAAGCGGCATCGTACTGCGCTTTTTTTACTCCAGAAGAAATATCGGTAATACTGTAGCGGCGCAGAAATTCCTCATTTTCCGCCACGGTTTGCATCGCTTCACCGAGCCGTGTCTGCAGCCAGTTATCAGCGAGGTGTTCGAGGGACTGCTTAGACAGATAGTAGGTCCCGCCGGCACCGGCGAACAAAGAAAACAGCGCCAGCGGCAGGGTGACCAGAAGTATTTTGCGGTAAATTTTCATCTGAATCTCTGTGTTAAGAAGGTCTATGGTTATTTCAAAAGTCTGGTTTTTTCCGTAATCTGCGGGTAAAGAGCCATCGAGGCATTCAGGGTATGGCCATAATCGACGTAGCCATGCCGGATATAGACCCTATTCCGGTAATGCAGCGGGTAAACGATCATGTCTTCGAGCAGTTTGATCTGCGCATATTCCCAGAGTTTTTCCTGCTTGAGCGGATTCATCTCTTCTCGTGCGAGAAGGATCAACGTATCGATATCTTGGTAATGGGAGAAGTTGGTGTCGGGGTTTTTGCCCGAAATTACGATCGAATCCGAATGGAAAAATCGACTGAGGAAGACATCCGTATTGGGTCGCCAGGCTTCGTAAATTACGATGGGACTCAAATCTTTTCTGATCAGGCGGTGCATTTGAAAATGATCGACGATCTTCAGGTTTATTTTTATCCCGACCCGGGCCAACTGGGCTTGCAGCGTTTCGTAATTCTTACGCACATGCCTTAATTTTGTTGCGACCAGATCAAGGGTCAACCCGTCCGGGTAACCTGCTTCAGTCAGCAATGCTCGACTCTTTACCAGGTTGGTTTGGTAGTCAAGACCGAGGGCCTTGATCTCATGAAGCGAAAGGCCACCAGGTAGGAACTTTTGCGGAATCGGGGCATAGACATTACCGACAGTTGCCTGTGGGAAACGGGCAAGAAATCCGTCGCGATCTAGCGCATAGGCAATCGCCTTTCGGACGCGAAGATCATCCAGCGGCTTGATGCTGGTATTGAAGTGAATAAGGGCGACTTCCGGCACGCCAAAGGTATCGATCAGAGTGTCCGCCGGGAAGGGTTCTCTTTGCCAGGGTTCCGTTTCGGCCCGGATCAGGTCAAGCTCTCTTCTGCTGAAAGCTGTATAACGTTCAATAGGATCCGGAAGAAAGCGAATCAATACTTGGCTTATGTGGGGGGGATTCCGAAAATAACCACTATGTGCGGCAAGCAGAAGTTGCCGTTTCGGGCTGCGAGAGATGAAGGAGAAAGGCCCGGTCCCGACCGGGTGGGTGCTGAAAACGGAGTCGCCCAATGGCTGCAGGGCGCGGGCGGAAACGATGAATCCTCCTGCATAGTCAGCGACTTTTGGAAAAAACAGGTTGGGCGAGAGCGGTGTTTCCAAGATGATGTTGCAGGTAAAGTCATCGACTTTTTCAAAGGACATCCCGGCATATTCCCCCGCATAGGCAGAACGTTTTGGGTCCGCCGCCTTGCGCAAAGAATAGATGACATCATCGGCACTGAATTCATAGGCGGCATTGTTTGGTCCAGCGTGAAAATAGACTCCCCGCTTTAGTTTGAAGGTCCAGATCTGGCGGCCGTCAACAATAAAGGGTTCGGGAATATCCTCAGCCAGATCGGGTTCAAAATGCGGAGCGTTACCAGGGGCATATCTGAGCAGACCATTGAACACCATATCGGCGACCATCCGGTCTTGAAAACTTGCGGCTAGATGTGGATCGAGGGTTTCTATATCGGCAGCATTGATGCCGATACGCAACGCCATTGGTGCTTTATCCTTGGATGTTAAAGGCGCAAGGAGATACTCTCCTGTAGCCACAGCCTGAGCTGGAGAAACGAGCATTAAAAATAGAA
>JAPHSA010000189.1 GCA_026193235.1 Deltaproteobacteria bacterium
ATCAGGCATTTCAGCAAGGTGCTTTTGCCGGCGCCATTGGCGCCGACCAGAGCAACGGTTTCCCCTTTGCTGACTTCAAGATCAACGCCGAACAAAGCCTGTGCAGCACCATAATGGGCAGTGAGATTGTCAATTTTCAGCATCGTCATAAATTCACGCTATCGCTTCCGTTCTGCCCAGATACGCTTCCAGTACCAGCGGGTTGCGACGGATTTCATCCGGGCTGCCGAGCGCAATACATTTGCCGCTGTCGAGCACAACAACGCGGTCGGCAAGCTCCATAACCAGATCCATATCATGTTCAACCAGCAGCATGGTGTGACCGCTGCTGCGGAGCCGCCTTAACTGTTCGCCCACCGCGGCAGTCTCCTCAGCGTTCAATCCGGCGACCGGTTCATCCAACAGCAGAAGTTGCGGGTTACCGACCGTGGCGCGCGCCAGCTCGACCCTTTTCTTGTCGCCGTAAGCAAGAATTCCGGCGGGCCAGGTTGCTTTATCCGCCAACTGGAATCGATCCAATGCTTCCATCGCCCGCAGTCTCAGGCGCCGCTCGCGATGACGCAGGGCAGGCAGGCGTAACATCGCCATCAGCATTGAATCGCCCCCTTCACTGGTCAGCCCGGTGAGGACGTTGTCCAGGACAGTCAGGCGGGGAAAAATTTTCAGGTTCTGAAAGGTTCGAGCAATACCCAGCCGACTGATGATATGGGTCGGCTGACCGGCAATTTCCCGGTTCTGGAAGGTAATAGACCCCTGGCTTGGATCTAGCACTCCGGTGATACAGTTGATCAGGGTACTTTTCCCTGCGCCATTGGGCCCGATCAGCGCTGTCAACTGACCCTGGGCTACGGGGAAAGTGACATTG
Source organism: Deltaproteobacteria bacterium (assembly GCA_026193235.1). GTDB lineage: Bacteria > Desulfobacterota > Desulfuromonadia > Desulfuromonadales > Geopsychrobacteraceae > JAPHSA01. Next base: position 866 of record JAPHSA010000189.1, read on the forward strand.
CTCAATGCCGGGAGGCCACCAAAATTTTTGCTGACCTGTTCAAGTCTCAGCATTTTTGCGCCTCCGCAAGGTGACTTTGATCTTTATGTTATCAATTATTCCACTCACCAGACCCTGGGGTAGGAATAACAGGACGAGAACCAGGAGGCCCCCATGAACAAAGTCCTTGTATGTTTCGAAGATGTCCATCCACTCAGGCAACATGGTAATCAGTCCGGCGCCGAAGAGCGAACCCCAGATCGAACCCATGCCACCGATGACCACCATGATGACAAAATCGGTAGCAACGAAAATGTCAAAGGAATCCGGACTGATAAACGAATAGGTATGAGCAAACAGGCTGCCGGCAACGGATGCCAGTATCGCGGACAGAACAAATATTTTAACCTTGGTTTTGCGGGTATCAACTCCGAGCGCGGCAGCAGCGACCTCATCTCCGGCAAGGGCCGCCAGGCCGCGACCGACACTACTACGCACCAGGTTAAGGCAGAGCAGGAGAGCCAACAGGGCAAAACCCCAGATCAGGTAATGCAGGCGAATTTCATCGTCAAAGGCAAAAGAGCCGAAGGAGAGATAAGGAATCCCGGCAAAACCACTCGGCCCTCCGGTCATTTCATCCCATTGCAGCAAAATGCTGTGAAAAACAAAATTCATCCCTAATGTTGCCATGGCAAGATAATGTCCGGAGAGGCGCAGTATCGGGATGCCAACGATTAAAGCGACGAGGGCAACCATGCCAGCAACGAGAAACATGGCCGGCCAGGCAGGAATGTTGAAAGTGACCGTTGCGATCGCTGAACCGTAGGCCCCGAGGCCGAAAAAGGCGGCATGGCCGAGGGATATCTGCCCCGCATAGCCGATAAACAGGTTAAGACCAAGCACAACGATGGCGTTGATGGCAATCAGGTTTGTCAGTCCCAGGGTGTAGGGATTGTTCTCGAAAACGGGATACAGCAACAAGGCCAGCGACAGGCCGGTGACGGTCAGGCCGGTGCGGTGCAGGTAAATGAAATAGAAGATTTTTTGTTTGCTGGTCATTTATTGCTCGTTTGTTCAAATTACTTGTGACTTTTCAGCCCCGGATGACGCGTCCCGCCGGTTTTCTCTGTTTTTCCTGTGATAAAATCGAAGTCAAAGTCGCCAGGTTTCGCCCCGGCAGGCGACTTACTTTCTTGCCGCGCGGCAAGAAAGTGAGCAAAGAAACGCGCCCCGCTCCTGGCCCGCCGAAGATCGTGGCGGGTTCCCTCCGCTGCATTTCACTTTGCAGCTCAGGAAAAAACTCGCTTCGCTCAAACATTTTCCTTCGAAACCCTGCAAAGCTACATTCCCCTCCGGCGGCGTCACAGGGGGGATGGATGGCGGTGGAGTCAGCCGTTCATCCCCTTTTGGAATGCTTCAAGGTTCTGCTCAATAAATTTCTTCGGCGCCAGTTGCTTGATCGCTTCTGCACATTCCTCGGCACTGCAGAATAGCGCCTGCTGCTGCACCGCCAACCCGAGCAGCACCAGGTTCGAGAGTACCGGATTGCCAAGCTCCCTGGCAATTTGCGCAGCATCAATTCTGCTGCCACTACCCGCTACCGGACTGTTGATGATCCAGACCCCATTTTCCCTCAGGAGTGATTGATGCACCGGCAGGTTGGCTTCCCAGAGCAAGAGGCCGATGTCGGCCTGGCCGGTGCGGACCAGAGGGCTGGCAAAGTTGCCGATTTTGATTGTCGACAGAACAGTTCCTCCCCTTTGCGCCATACCGTGGGTTTCGGAAGTCAGAACCGGTGTTCCCCGATTGACCGCCGCTTGAGCAATGACCCGGGTGAGGAATAGCACTCCCTGTCCGCCGATCCCGCTGACAATGATCTGCTGTTTCATGGTTTTGTCTCCCGTACAATCGCGTTGACCGGGCAGACGGGAATACAGGTGCCGCAGCCGATACAGCGATCCTGATCGACGACTGCAACATGATTTTCTCTGTCCATATAGAGCGCCGGACATTCAAAAGCCCCGGTACATTTTTCGCAGCCGATACAACTGTCAAGAATAGTGACCAGATGAGAGTCCTGAGTTTTTCGTACGGCCGGGTCCATGACACAGCCGTGGCGGGAAATAAGCACGGCGACCCCTCCTTCGGGGCTGCGGATGTAACTGTCTGCTCTTTTTAAAAGTGCGTCAAAGCGTTCGCTGTCATAGGGATCACAGGTTTCAATGAACACGACACCACTGGCTTTAACCAGAGGTTCAATCGCAACCGCTTTTGTCTTTTTGTTCCCCGCTGCAATCCCCATGTGCGGGACCGGCTGTCCGCCGGTCATCGCGGTGGTGGCATTATCGAGAATGACGATGATCATCCGGGTTTGCTGGATTACGGCATTAATCAGAGCTGGAATTCCGGCATGAAAAAAGGTTGAGTCACCGATGGTGACAACGATAGTCGGACAATCTTGTTCATCCTGATGATAGGCTTGATAAAATCCTGCTCCCTGGCTGATACAGGCACCCATACAGTGCACGGTATTGACCGCTCCCAGGTTCATCCCCAGGGTATAGCAGCCGATGTCGGACGGAAAAATTCCTTGGGGAAAACATTTTTTAATGCTGTAAAAGGCTGCTCGGTGGGGGCATCCGGGGCAGAGAGACGGGCGCTGGCCACGTCGTTCAGTCGGGGTTTCAGCTGGTGGCGCCAGGTCGAGGAAGTCGGCCAGAACCTGATGCATGACATCCGGCGTCAGTTCTCCCTCGCGTGGAACCATCCCATTCTGCTTGCCCTTGCTGCCGGGGTGAGCGAGTTGTAATTCAATCACCGGGTAGGTTTCTTCAAGGATCAGCAAGCGATCATATTTTTTATGGAGCGTTCGGGTGAAATCAGGGCTGAGGGGATAGGGCATCAGGACCTGATAAAGATCAATGGCCTGGGTAAGCTGCAGTTCCGCCAACAAGTCAATCAGGTTGCTGTAGGCAATGCCCGATGCGACCAGGGCGGTCCGTGGGTAATCACCGTTTCCGACGGTTAACCGGGGTTGCCAATCAGGTTCCAGGGCCACTTTTTCAAGGTTGTCATTTAAAGCCCGATGAAGTGCCGGCAGAAACGCCGGTGTTGCTGCCCAGCGGGTCGGGTCTCTCTGGAAGTCAGCCTGGCGGTTGAGTTTGATCGGTTCCCTGACTGAAACATTCTGGCGGGAATGGCAGATCCGTGTTGTCGGGCGCAGGACGATGTTCAGCTCATATTTTTCCGATAGTTCGAATGCCGGTTGAATCAACTCTTTAGCTTCCGCAGGGCTGCAGGGATCAATCACTGGAACCCGTCCCTGCAGGCAGAAGAGCCGGGTATCCTGTTCATTCTGGGAACTATGTGGCCCGGGGTCATCGGCGACGATGGTCAGCATGCCTCCTTTGACGCCGATATAGGCAGTGCGCATGAACGGGTCAGCAGCCACATTCAGCCCGACCTGTTTCATCACCGCAGCCGAGCGTTTACCGGTATAGCTGGCCGCGAGAGCGACTTCAAAGGCGATTTTTTCGTTGACCGACCATTCAACGTGTAATGGTTCAACCGCCTGCCCCTGTCGGTCGATGACGGCCTGGAGGATTTCCGTCGAGGGGGTCCCGGGATAGGCGGTTGCGACCTGACACCCGGCCTCAATCAAGCCCTGGCCGATAGCTTCGTTGCCCATGAGCAGTTGGTTTTGTTTTTTCATGTTTTGCGCACCTTATGATTGAAAAGCTTTTAACGCAGAGCTGGAGAGAACGCCAAGTTCGCGGAGAAGGGGATGAACTTTTTTTGGGTTTGTAATTTCCCCAATAAGACTTTCTCTGTGATCCCTCCGACTCTGTGTCTCGCCGTTAAAATTATTTATTCCCCAATAATCCGGTCGGCCGGATAAACAGCACCAGCAACAACACAACAAAAGCGACCACATCTTTATAGGCGCTGGAAAAATATCCTGCGGACAATGATTCCAATAGTCCGAGGGCAAGGCCGCCGAGGATGGCTCCCGGAAAAGACCCAAACCCACCGAGAATGGCGGCAGCGAACCCCTTGAGGCCAAGCAGGACACCGACATCGTAGCTCAGGGTGGTAATCGGAGTGACCAGGACCCCGGCTAAACCACCCAGCGCGCCAGCAATTGCGTAGCTGGTCAAACGAACCCGTCCGGCCGGGATGCCGACGACAGCGGCTGCTGTCGGGTTGGAAGCAACCGCGCGCATCGACAGGCCTAAAGAGGTGCGATAGAAAAACCAGGTTAATAAGCCAATCGCAACAACGGTGAGTAATAGAATCCAGAGTGCCTGTGGCAGGACGCTGGCGCCAAAAATTTTTACCGGGACATCGGGAGTTAAGGGCGGAAGGGCCATGCGGTTTTTGCCCCAGACCAGTTTAATGATGCCGCGCAGGATTATAGACAGGCCAACAGTCAGAAAGATCAGAACGAGATGGTTGTCGGAGCGCGCCGGACGCAGACCAAAGCGTTCGATCAACATGGCCGTCAAAGCCACACCAATGACTGCCAGCAGCAGTCCGGGCACCATCGGTAAGCCCATGGCGAACAAAGCGGAAAACATCAGCATACCGCCCAGAGAGACAAAGTCGACCTGGACGAAGTTAACGATTCCCATTGTGTTGTTAACGACGCAAAACCCCAGGGCAATCAGGGCGTAGATAGCCCCGTTGGTCAGACCGGAAAAGAGGTATTGTAAGAAGTCCTGGAACATTAAATGGGTTGCTCCCCGTTGAAAACTGACTCTGTGAGCGCGACTAAGGATAACGGTGAGCATCACGAGAAAAAAGTTGACATTAAACTATTTTGTACTAATGTACTAGTACATGGATGCAAACATAAAATACATTGCTCATTTAGTCAATCATTTGCTTGCTCAGGAATCTCCTGTTGAGATGGAAAAAGCCCTGCGGGATCTTCTCACTTCAAGTGAACTGGTAGATGTGGCCAATCGTCTGCAGATTTTTGAAATGCTTGAGCAGGGGGTTCCGCAACGCAAGATTGCCGATAAACTGGGAGTTGGTATTGCCACGGTAACACGCGGCTCCAATGCATTAAAAAAACGGGCGGGTTATTGACTGGTCAGAAATTTTCGCTCGTGAGCAAGAGGGCAGCGGTTCTCAATTTCAGACCAGCAGCATGCGATCTGATACAAATTCTTCACCACGGACCTTGTAAAATTGTTCCAACAGGTCATCAACCTTCATCTTTTTCTTTTCTTTTTCCGAAAGATCCAGAATAACCCGACCACCATGAAGCATGATGAGGCGATTTCCCAGTTGCAGGGCCTGACGCATATTGTGGGTGACCATCAGTGCTGTCAGCTGTTGATTATTGATCAATTGTTGTGTCAACCCCAGCACCTGCTGTGCCGTTTTGGGGTCGAGAGCAGCGGTATGCTCATCAAGCAATAGGATTTTTGGTTTAATCAGGGTGGCCATGAGCAGAGTCAATGCTTGGCGTTGACCTCCCGAAAGCAGGCCAACCCTGTCCTTGAGGCGGGTTTCCAGTCCGAGACCCAGCTGAGACAGTTGTTTGCGGAACAGTTCACGGTCGCTGCGCCTGACCCCTTTGTCCAGGCCGTGAATTTTGCCCCGGCGATTTGCCAGGGCCAGGTTCTGTTCAATGGAAAGAGGGCCGCAGGTGCCCAGCAGGGG
>JAPHSA010000232.1 GCA_026193235.1 Deltaproteobacteria bacterium
GAATATTGCATCATCAACACCCGATTGCCGACGGCTATTGCCAGGGCACCACCTGAGCCACCCTCACCTGTCACGGTAACGATCACAGGAACTTTCAGCATTGCCATCTCACGCAAATTACGTGCTATCGCTTCTGCTTGGCCCCTTTCTTCAGCGCCGATCCCAGGAAATGCCCCCGGGGTATCGACAAAAGTAAAAATTGGCAGCCTAAACTGATCAGCCATTTGCATTACCCGCAGCGCTTTGCGGTAGCCTTCCGGGTTTGCCATCCCGAAATTACGATGGACCTTTTCCTTGGTGTTGCGGCCTTTCTGATGGCCGATAACGCAACAGGGTTTACCATCAATCCGGGCAAACCCGCAGATTAAAGCAGGATCATCACGGAAATTACGATCACCGTGAATTTCAGACCAGTCCGTAAAAATATGATCAATATAATCAAGTGTGTAAGGTCGGTTGGCATGCCGCGCCAGCTGCGTTCTCTGCCACCTTGTCAGATTTGAATAAATATCTTTCTTAAGTTTCTCTGCTTTCTTTTCGAGCTTTTTTATATCACTGGAAAAATTAACATTATCCGTCGAATACTCACGTAACTCACCTATCTTGGTCTCAAGATCTGCAATGGGTTTTTCAAAATCAAGATACTGATTCATCTAATGTCTCCCTGCCAGTTGTCGGACATTGGTCTGATTGTCCTCAGGTTATTCAGCATTAAAAGTCTGACAGACTAAATCTTTAATAGTATGCAGGTCAAGAATAACTCAATTTATAGCGAACAAACAGGCTTTACTCAAAGTTCATGACATTATAACCAAATAACGCCTCGGCATCAGCCATCGCTTCATCGGTCGCAGCCATTTTCATGTGCTCCGGCAAAGTGATAACCGTCTCGCTGCGATTTGGTATGACGATATGTAACTGAACTTCACATGCGCCCCGATAGCGTTGAACGATGCCTTTTAATTGGCGCATCTGGAGCTCATTCAAGCCCGGGGTCGTCAGACGGATATGGACTCGCTTTGCCATTGTCTCCTTGACTTCTTTCAGTAAAACAACCTCTGCAACAAGAACTTTACAGGCTTCTTCGCCAACATCCAGTTCCCCACTGACCAGCAGGGGGTCTTCACCTTTGAAAAGCTCCATTGCTGCTGAATAAACCTCCGGGAAAACCACTAGTTCAACCGAGCCGCTTAAATCTTCCAGAGTGACAAAAGCCATGCGATCACCTTTTTTGGTAATCAGCTCCTTTAATCCAGAAACAATCCCGCAGACGCGAACCTGTTCTTTGTCAGTTCGTTCGTTCAAACCGGCCGCCTCACAGGTCGCAAAACGTTTGATCGAGTCCTGATAGCGCGCCAACGGGTGGCCCGTCACATAAAATCCGAGGGCCTCTTTTTCATGACTTAACAGGCTTTTTTCGTCCCACTCTGCAACGTCAGGAAGGCTGCCATAACCGTTGCCGCCTACGGAGCGAATTTCATTGCTCCCGAACAAAGAATCCTGACCGGTGTCCTGTTCTCTTTGCAAACGCTGAGCGATGTCCATAGCATCTTCAAGCCCGGCAAGATATTGAGCGCGTTTCCCGCCTAAAGTATCAAATGCACCGCACTTTATAAGGGCCTCAACAACCTTTTTGTTGACTTTCCTCAAATCGACCCGTTCACAGAAATCCTGGAGCGAATTAAAAGGCTTCTCCTGACGAACCTGAATAATCGACTCAAGGGCAGCGGATCCAACTCCTTTAACCGCCCCCAAACCGAATCTCATTGATTCTTCTGCAACCGTAAAAGAGCGATCCGAAGCATTGATATCAGGGGGTTGAATTTCAACTCCCATCGAACGGACTTCACTGATATTCTTAATGACCTTATCAGTATTTTCCATATCTTCAGTTAACAGTGCCGCCATAAATTCGACAGGATAATGGGCCTTCAAATAAGCAGTCTGGTAAGCAATCAGCGCATAGGCCGCTGAATGGGATTTATTGAAACCGTAAGCCGCAAATTTTTCCATCAGATCGAAAACAGATTCAGCTTTTTTCGGATTCAGCTTATTATCTTTAGCTCCTTCGAGGAAAATCTGCTTCTGCTTCGCCATTTCCTCCGGTTTCTTTTTCCCCATCGCCCGCCGCAAGAGATCGGCGCTACCCAGGCTGTAATTGGCAAGCGTCTGGGCTATCAGCATGACCTGTTCCTGGTAGACAATAACCCCATAGGTGTCTTTAAGGATGGTCTCCAGTTGTGGGAAATCGTATTTGAACTGCTCGGCGCCATGTTTCCGTTTGATAAAGGAATCAACCATTCCGGACCCCAGAGGCCCTGGTCGATAAAGTGCGACCATCGCTATCAGGTCTTCAAAACAGCTGGGCTTTAATTTAACCAGGTATTCTTTCATCCCACTCGATTCAAGCTGAAAAACACCGGTCGTTTCTCCCCGGGAAAGCATTTCAAAAGTTGCTTTATCATCAACGGGAATCAGCTTGAGATCAAAGTCAGGGACTTTCCCTGCCTTGATCAAATGCACTGCACTTTCGATAACTGTCAGGGTTTTAAGGCCAAGAAAATCAAACTTGACCAGTCCAATTTTTTCCACATAACCCATGGGGTACTGAGTCACCTGGCTACTCGATTTTGGATCTACATAGAGGGGAAGATATTCTGTCAACGGTTTGGGGGTCACCACCACTCCGGCCGCATGGGTCGATGCGTGACGGGTGAGTCCTTCGAGAGCCAGAGAAATTTTCACCAGTTCCTTAACTTTGGAATCTTTGGCGACCAAAGCTTTCAACTGAGGTTCCTGTTCAATCGCTTTTTTCAGGGTAATTCCCAAAACATTCGGCACCAGCTTGGCGATTCTATCCACCTCGCCATAAGGAATATTCAGCGCACGTCCGACATCCCGTAAAACCCCTTTCGCCAGCATCGTTCCAAAGGTGATAATTTGGGCGACATTTTCAGAACCATATTTATCGCGAACGTAGTCAATCACCCGCTCACGTCCATAAATACAAAAATCGACGTCAATATCCGGCATCGATATGCGCTCAGGATTTAAGAACCGTTCAAAGAGTAAATTGTAAGGAATCGGATCGATATCGGTGATCCGGATGGCGTATGCAACCAGGCTACCTGCGGCGGATCCACGGCCGGGGCCAACCGGAATATGTTGGTCTTTCCCCCAGTTGATAAAATCAGCAACAATCAAAAAGTAACCGGGGAAACCCATCTGCTTAATGCATTCAAGCTCTTCTTCCAAGCGCTCCCGATAAACCTGAACGTCGGCCTCTGTCAACTCTCGCAACCGGCGAATTTCATTCAGACGCTCTTCCAGCCCGGATTGACTCTGTTCTGCTAGAACCTCATCAAGAGTCTTCGACTCGGGTTTCTCGTACTGGGGAAAATGGTAAGTATCAAAGTCCAGATCAAGGTTACAACGCTCAGCGATTTTAATCGTATTTGCTATGGCCTCAGGCTGATCGGGGAAAAGCTGAACCATCGCCTCCGCCGATTTGAGGTAAAATTCGTCATTGGGAAAACGCATCCGATTTGGATCATCCATCGTCTTGCCGGTCTGGATGCAGAGCAGAACCTCATGCGCGAAGGCGTCTTCCTTTGACAGATAATGGCAATCATTTGTCGCCACCAGAGGAAGTCTCAACTCACTGGCAATTGAGATAAGTCCGGCATTCGCTTTCGCTTGCTCGGGGAGATGATTCTCCTGCAGTTCAAGATAAAATCGCTGGTCATCAAATATCTCTGCCATTTGACCAGCACGAGCAAGAGCCTCTTCCGCCTGGTTAAGATTGATCAGGGTTGGCAGTTCGCCGCCGAGACAAGCTGAAAGAGCAATCAGGCCTTCGTTATGCTTGGCCAGCAGTTCCCAATCAATCCGGGGTTTATAATAGAACCCCTCGCGATAGGCGAGAGAAACCAGGCGGCACAGGTTCTTATACCCAGCCAGGTTCATGCATAGCAGAACTAAATGATAGGATGCTTCAGAAGACCCGCGAGCACTACTTTTTGTGAACCTTGATCCAGGGGCAACGTAAACCTCACAGCCAACTATCGGTTTTATCCCTCCACTCATGGCTTTACTGTAAAATTCTACGGCACCAAACATGTTGCCGTGGTCAGTCACAGCAACCGCAGGCATTTTGAATTCCTTTGCCCGAGTGACCAGTTCACCGAGTTTTATCGCGCCATCAAGCAAGCTGTATTGGCTATGAAGATGCAAATGAACAAAATTAGAGTGTTCCATGAAAAATTATATTCCGGGAAAAAAGAGGATCAAGACCGACAGAAAACGTAAATCGAATCAAAGTTTTAAAGAATTTCAGTGGTTTAGATGTAAGATCGATACGGGCATTCAATCTACCATTACAGCAGAATGATGGTCAAGAAAGTTGACCTGGCACACAGGATAATTACCTGTCCAGAAGCAAGAATAGAATGCTTGCTCAGAAAAATTACATATCCCCTTTTACTCCAGCTTAACTTACGGTATTTTCCGTGTAGTTTAATTCTCCAAATCAAACTCTTCAACAGAAAAAAAGGAAACAGCAATGCGCATAGAATCTGATCTTAAATTGGGATTTAAAGATGTCCTGATACGTCCAAAACGTTCAACTCTGAAAAGTCGTGCGCAGGTTAACCTTGACCGCACTTTCACCTTTCTGCACAGCCGTCGTGAGTGGAAGGGA
>JAPHSA010000258.1 GCA_026193235.1 Deltaproteobacteria bacterium
ATGGGTCGCGGTGGTGGCCGTGGCCAGGGGATGGGCACTGGTCAGGGACGCGGAGCATGCTTCACCGCTCAAGCAGGCACCGGGCAAGGAAATCCTCCTGCTGCAGCGACTGGGGGGAAACCAAAAGCGCAATCAAAGTTTCGTTTAACCAAATGACAACAAGTCACAAGTTAAGCCATAACTGACTCGTGGGCTGAATTGTTCAGCCTGATCGGATAAGGCAGTTAAAAATTAAAAATGTGTCCGCGGGATAGACCCGTGACACCAAAGCATGGAGTTGAGAACAACATGATCATTGCAATTACCGCAAAGGAAGCATCTCTCCAATCTGAAGTCGATCCGCGCTTTGGCCGTGCGGCCCATTTTCTGTTTGCCAACAGCCAGACCGGTGAAGTTTACGCCCACGACAATACAGAAGGCATCAATGCTTCTAACGGTGCAGGGACAGGTGCAGCTCAATTGATGGCCGAATACAAGGTTGATGTCCTTTACACAGGATCCGTTGGCCCAAAGGCTGGTGAGGTCCTTGAAAAGCTTAAGATTAAATTCCACGAGAACACCTCTGGAACCGTCGAAGAAGTACTTGATCGCCTGGCCACTGACATCAACGCCCAGGCCGAAGCTGGCGGGCAGATGGAAACGGTCGACCCACCGGAAAATGATGCCATCCGCCTGGCTATTCCTGCCGATTCCGGCGATGGCCTAAAAGCTCAACGCTCCGGCCATTTTGGTAAATGTGCTTATTACATTCTGGTTGACATCAAAGATAATCAGGTCCAGCAAGTGACTCCGCTACTAAACGGTGGCCACATCCAGGGAGGTTGTTTTGCCCCGGTTATGCTGCTGAATGGCAATCATGTCAAACAACTGATTGTTGCCGGCATCGGCGGTCGTCCACTGCAGGGTTTCCGTGAAACCGGGATCGAAGTCTTCTCCGGTGAAGGCCAAACCGTTGAAGAAACTGTCAACCTGTTTCTCAACAATCAGCTTTCCCCGATCAGCAATGACCAGGTCTGTGGTGGTGGACCACAATGATCATCTCCGTCGTCAGCGGTAAAGGTGGGGCGGGAAAAACCACCCTTGCCGCGTCCATAGCCTATGTTTTCGGGGCAGAATTCTATGATCTGGATGTCGACGCACCCAACGCTGAATACTTTCTCCAGCCCGAGTTCGCCGACGAGCTGCCGATTGTCCAACCTGTTCCGGTCTTTGATGAGAACCTTTGTGACGCCTGCGGCATCTGCACCAAGGCATGCCGCTTTCACGCACTGTACAAAATCCTTAAGAACGTCTATCTCAGCGAACCGCTCTGTCATGGCTGCGGCCTCTGCGAAATGGTCTGCCCACAAAAAGCAATCAGTTATCAGGATTCTGCGGTCGGCGTTGTCCGTAGCGGATTTTCTCAACGTACCAAAAATCTTGTCCATGTTGGCGACCTGAACATTGGTTCAACCCGCGGGACCTATCTGATCAGTGAAATGGTCAAGCAGATTGATCCGGGAAAGCTTTCGGTCATTGATGGCCCGCCGGGAAATTCCTGCGCCGCCGTTGCTGCAATCAAACCGGCAGATCTGGTTGTTCTGGTTGTTGAACCTACACCTTTCGGCTTTCACGACATGAAACAGACGGAACAGATCCTCATCCAGATGGAAAAAAACTATCTGGTGATTGCCAATAAGAGCATGGATGAGAACGATGTCGACAAATTCTTCCAGAACCGGGCAAAGAAAAGTTCCCTCACAATCTCCTTAGATGATCGCTATCACAAAGCAAACCTGCAGGGAGAAATCCTCAGTCAGCAGTTCAGTGAAATTCACTCCGGGCTGCATACGGCGATCAGCCAGGAGTTCGTAATCCAATGAAACAAATCGCCATACTCAGCGGCAAGGGAGGTGCTGGGAAAACCTCCGTGACTGCCTCGATCATCAAATTGATGGATTCCGTTGTGGCCGTTGATGCCGATGTCAACGCCTCAAACCTGCCAATTCTTTTGCCCCATTTCCCCCGTTCGACAACGGCCTACTACGGCATGGATATCGCTTCCATTGATCATCAACTCTGTACCGGCTGTGGAGCCTGCATAACCGTCTGTCAGTTTGATGCCATTACTCAGAATGATGGCGGCAGAATCAGCATTGATTCCGACTGCGAAGGCTGTGCCGCCTGTGCTTTCACCTGTCCGGTGGACGCGATTAATATGGTAGAGCGTAAAGGGGGTGACTGGTATGTCAGCACCATCAATAACGGTTATCTGGTTCATGCCGATCTTATTCCCGGTGAAGACAACAGCGGTAAGCTGATCACCAAGGTCAGAAACGAAGCTTCAACCGTTGCAAAAGAACATGATATTTCCTACATTGTCATCGATGGACCACCGGGAACCAGCTGTCAGGCCATTTCATCGATCACGGGCACGGATCTGGTTCTAGCTGTCGTTGAAGAAAGCCTTTCCGGGCTTTCAGATTATCGCCGGCTGGCAGAACTGATACAGAAATTTTCTATCCCCCATTTCGTGCTGATCAACAAAGCCGGGTTCAGCCAGGAAGTTGAGGATAAAATTGTTGCCGCAGCGCAGGAGTTTGAAGGAACCATCCTTGGACAGATTCCTTTTGATCATAAAATTCCTCAAGCGTTACAGGACTTGCAATCGATCGCCGATATAGACGAATATAGAGACATTATTGCAAGGGTACTCACTGAGCTGCAAACGACATTGACCCACTGAGGCCTGTAACCCACACCAGACAAAAGGATCGATTTCAATGAAGGCTGTTCTCGTTACTGATGGAATTTATTGTTTGCCTGTCAACCTGGAAAGTTATCAACTGTTTGAAGGCATGTGGCCCATGCCAAACGGAATTTCAATCAATTCCTACGTTGTCCAGGGTGAAAAAACTGCCCTGATCGACCTGATAGAAGATGTCAGCGGAAAACCTGCTGAATTCGAAGCTGAGCTGGAATCGATTCCCTTGGAGCCTAAGGATATCGACTATCTGATCATTAACCACATGGAACCGGACCACACCAGCTGGTTGCCTAAATTTCACGAGAAGAACCCTGACATTGAAATCTATCTCACCGCTAAGGCTGCAGGGCTGTTGAAATCTTTCTGTGGCATTGAAAATAATGTCCACATTGTCAAGGATGGCGACACACTGGACCTTGGTGGTGGAAAAATCTTGAGCTTCTATGAAACACCCAACATCCATTGGCCGGAAACCATGATGACCTTCGAGGAGAGCAGTGGCATTCTGTTTTCCTGTGACGCTTTTGGCTCCTACGGCACCTTGAACGGAGTCTATTTTGATGATCAGCTGTCCACCCAGCAGCATGATTTTTTCATCAATGAGGCGCTGCGCTACTACGCTAATATCGTCTCCAGCTTTTCTACCTTTGTCACCAAGGGAATCAATCGCCTGAGTGGACTTGATATCAAGACCATCGCCCCGTCACACGGCATCATCTGGCGTGAAAACCCGCAGGCGATTATCGACTCCTATAGCCGCTTTGCCAGCTACATGAGTGGTCCAGCCGAAGCTGAGATTACGGTTATCTGGTCAAGCATGTATGGCAACACGGAAAAACTGGTTAATAATATCGTTCAAGGAGTCCGCAGCGAAGGGCTGCCGGTGCATGTCCATCGAGTGCCGGATGAGCATGTAGGAGCGATTCTCGCCTCAGCCTGGAAATCTGCCGGTTTGATTCTCGGCATGCCAACTTATGAATATGAGATGTTCCCCCCCATGGCCTGGGTGCTTGACATGTTCCGACGCAAAAAAGTCTGGAATAAAAAGGTGCTTCGATTTGGTTCTGCAGGCTGGTCTGGTGGCGCCCAACGCGAACTCGACTCACTGACAGAAAAAATGAAATGGGAATTCATTGACCCGATTGAATGGAAAGGCGCGGCAACTCAGGTTGAGTTGGATCTGGCCATAAGCCAGAGTCAAGCCCTGGCAAGGCAGGTCAAAGAATACTGCGCCCAGTAGAAAAACAGCGCATAAATGGACAACCAACGGGGCCGCTCATGACGAAATCATGAACGGCCCCGTTTTTACGCTGAATGCCTCACTGTGAACCCGTACATAATTGTCTGGTGAAGAGCAATGCAAGAGCAATCTCCTCAGGAAGAACGATTTAATAGTTTTCTGCACGGCGCTGGCGCTCTGGGATCTTTATTGGGACTGATCGTCCTTATTTACGGGGAAACTGACCCTTGGAAAGTTGTCAGTTTTTCAATTTTTTGCGGCACTATGATACTGCTGTACAGCTCTTCAGCCCTCTATCACGCCGTCGACGGTTCCGCAAAAAAAATCCTCAAAAAGCTTGATCATCTGGCCATTTATCTGCTGATTGCCGGAACATACACTCCCTTAACGCTAGTAGAACTGCGTGATGGTTGGGGGTGGGCGGCATTTTCTACTGTCTGGGCCCTCGCGACAATTGGGATTGTTTACGACCTGATCCCGCGCAAAAGTGCCAACCGTGCCATTCCCATCGCTATCTACCTATTGATGGGCTGGATGGCTCTCCTTCTGGCAAAACCACTACTCAACAGCCTCTCCCGGGCTGGATTTATCTGGCTGCTTTGCGGTGGTTTTTCCTATACTTTTGGACTGTTGTTTTACGCCCTGGACAAGCGGTTCCGTTATTTTCACGCAATCTGGCATGTCTTTGTTCTGGCGGGAAGCTTCTTCCACTATATAACCGTCCTGCTCTATATTGCCTGACCTCACAAATAAAAATCAGCTCCGACATCTTTCTATTATTTTACAGCGAGTTATCCATTGTTCTTTTATTTCCGGCATGCTATTCTGAGGCTCTTAGAATATTTGTGTAAGTTTATTTTACTCACTGCGTTGGCATAGTGTCAAAAATAATAAGGAACACAGGTTGTTTAAGCCTGTGTTTTTTTTTGAGTCATCTGAACTTTCACAACCCAAAAAGGTTCACAGAAACCACGGAGAAAAAAATGGCTGAAGGTAGTGTAAAATGGTTTAACGAAGCAAAAGGTTTTGGATTTATTGAACAGGATAATGGGCCGGATTTGTTTGTTCATTTTTCCCAAATCCAAGGAGACGGGTTTAAAACCCTCAACGAGGGAGAACGCGTGAGTTTTGAAGTAACTCAGGGAGAAAAAGGTCCCCAGTCGGCCAATGTCCACAAAATGTAGGTAGCCGCGGGCATCATATAAATGAGCTGGAACCTTGTCGTAAAGTTACCGGGTTCCAGCTTGTAAAAAAACAGTAAAAGCGTGAAGGGACTAAATCAAGAGGCCTTTCTTGCAAAGGACGTGTGATGGCTAAAAAGACAAATTACAACTATGAAAAGCGGCAGAAAGAACTTGCCAGGCAAACAAAAAATGAAGAAAAAAGGAAGAAAAAGCAGGATGAGCCCAATTTGGAGCCGGCAGAGGAAAAAAGTTCTGAGTAATTTATGATTTTGTAAAGAGTTTGTTAAAAAATGGGGGGCCAGTAGTCAGTTGAAATGATTGCTGGCCCCCCAAAAAATAAAAATAAGTTAGTTGAATTATTTGCAGCGCATGATTTTGACGCCACCATCGAACAATACTTCCACTTTTTGTGCCCCCCTATTACGCTGGACAACACCGAAACCAAAAGCAGGATGATTTATAAAGGCATCAATTTTATAAGCTGCCGTCATAGAATAAGTCTTTGCACTAGAACTGTCCGCACTGCCACTGATCTGTTCCCATCTCTTCTGGTCAGCATTTTTATGTGGAACGGCTTGTCGTTTAACTGTTTTTTTCGGCTGGGTGGGTGGCCGATACTTGTGCTGCCGATCGCAAATATCGCATTGGACCTTCACCGGCAAGTCTTCAAGCGTAGAAATTATCATATGCTTGTTATTCTGTTTACATTTCGTGCAACGGGCTTCAATTGCATCTCCAGCGGAAAACGTTTGTTTCTGCATTAACTAAATACTCCCTTGTTCAAGTTAGCCAAGATTTGGTCGATAAACACCAGGGAAACTCTGGAATCTAGAGACAGGCTTAACGGGTAAAAAGACTGTGCCGACTAACAGCCGGCCGCGCACTAGCTACGAGAAGACCAGCGACAGTTAAAAATCTTTTTATTTATTGACTCATAGTACACTGATTTTGAAAAAATAGATACATCAGCGTCCGATAAGCGTTTGCAGATAGACCTGAAGGGACTCAAGCAGTTAAAACCAAGCACATAAAAGTGTTTTTTTGAATACCCTCAGGTCAATAAAAACCCCGGTGCGATAGTTTCCTTTACAGATAAAATCCTGATATATTCTAAAAAATTTAACCTGCAATGAGAGTACTCCATATGTCAGAAGAAAAATCTCCCTGGATGTGTCATATTTGTGATTATCACTCAACGATCGGCGAAGGACTGGTGTGCAGTGAGTGCTACAAAATCACCTGCAGTGAACATATTGCTACGACGACTGCACTAAACGAAAACAATGGTCTTTATGAAATCAAACTGGTTTGCGTTGAATGTCAGTTCAGGAAAACACTTTAACCTCAAATCCGGCGCTAATAAACTAAGCTATGAAATCGTCAACTAATAGACTGGTGTATTCGGACCAACTCGGACGGATCTGCCCCGACTGCTGCCAGCCGAAACAAAATTGCCGCTGTAAAAAGACATCAACTGGCCCTAAAAGCGATGGGATTGTTCGCATTCAACGCGAAACCAAGGGTCGCAAGGGTAAAGGTGTTACCCTGGTCAGCGGGATTCCACTGGCTGAATCTGAGCTGAAGATGCTCGCTAAAGCACTAAAGCAGAAATGCGGTACTGGCGGGACGGTCAAAAACGGTATTATCGAAATCCAGGGGGATCACCGCGATCTATTGATGGGTCTGTTGCAAGAAAAGGGTTGGACGGTCAAAAAAGCAGGCGGCTGACATCAGGTAATTCTGACCGGGGCAAAGCCCCCCCCCTCTGTCCGTAAATTGGTGACTTGACCCTGATAAAGTCTGGCTCCGAGCCCGAGCAGATGATCGCGATAAACAAATAAGCGCAAATCGACTTTAAACTCCCGCCCTGCAGAATCTTTCTCAATCGACGGCAAAACAACATCCTGAACCAATGTTGTTTCCGGTTCCAGTTCGGCAAATCTTTTCCGTGTAATGCTCTTGCCTAATAAAACTCCGCGACTGCCAAACCGGGTAACCGGTTTAAAGATTAACGTCTTCCTCATGGCCCAGAGCTCATCAGCCTGGTAATCACTGAACAGCAGACTTCGTGGCACCATATCAAGCAGCACCTCCTGCTCCCGGACATCCAGATCCAGAGAAGCCAGTGCCTGTGGATCAGACCAGAGGATCATCCGCCGCTTGTCCGCCAAAAGGCCATATGCGAAGGGATTGGGAGACAGGCAAACAGTCCCGGCCAAGTATGCAGTTCGCAAATCGGCCATAACATCCGTTTCAAGAAAAAAATCGCAGTGCCGATTGTAAATCAGATCAATTTTTTTACCGCGAAAATAGACCCCCTCAGCAAGAACATCTAACTGCTGTGGTGAAACAACCTGAGCATCAAATCCCTGCTCGCACAGCCAATCGCAGCAGGCCAGCATTTCAGGGAAAAGCGGTTGTAATTGGGGATCCTCGTCCAGCACAGCAATTGTGTTTAAGGGAGCCTCAGTGCGCGAGAAATCACTCCAGTCACGGAGATAGCTGTTTAGCAACCGCGACTCATAGCGTTGCGTCAGGTTGATCGTCGAAATTTTCCCGGTCTGATGCTCGCTGAGCCAGGCGAGGTAACCACCACCGGCATTGGTATTGACCTCAATAAGTTTCGGCCCTGTAGCCGTCAGGTGAAAATCATAGCCCATCATCAGTGAGGCATGCCCGGGATCGTAACGTGCAACTTCTGGCAGTTGGGGAAAGATCTGCTCACGATAGCTGGCCGATTGGCTCAAGCGGAAGAGCAACCGGACAAGTCGCAGCATTTCACGCAGATCCCGATGTGGCAGATTAGCCACAATACGACTGATAGGCAAGGAAGGTTCAGAAGTCATTTTGATGCCTTAAAAAGAGTTTATTCGCCGGATAAACGATTTGAGTAAGCCGTAATTGCGACGATTAAATTCCATGACCAGCCGGGGCAGGTTTTTTAAGTCTGGCTGATCATTCTCCTCGGGCAGGGGCGAACGCAAACTCATACTACCACCTGGAGCCAGAATTTCACCAAATTCACTGCTCAGAATCTGCAGATGATCTGAGTCAAGGACTTTATTCAGGCGAATCACAAGCTTGTCCCTGACAAAGCGTAGGGAGTGGTAATTACGGTAAAAATCATCAATCACCTGAACGGCTTCAAGGGGATCACGCGTAATAGAAAAGAGACCAAAATCTTCACCTGAGATCAGCCCGCGGTTGAACAGACCATCACGAATAAAATCAAGCCAGTCTTCCCAATAGCCCCCCTCGTCATCAATCATCACCAGCGGAATTGGTGGGTTTTTCCCGGTCTGGATCAGGGTCATAATCTCCATCGCCTCATCCAAAGTCCCGAACCCGCCTGGGAAAAGGGCCACCGCATGAGCTTCTTTGAGGAAGGCAACCTTGCGGTTAAAAAAATACTGATAAGTAATGGCCTTTTCATCCAACCCCATCACCGCATTGGTAGCCTGCTCAAATGGCAGTCGGATATTCACGGCAAATGAATTTTCTACTCCGGCACCTTCGTTTCCGGCCTGCATAATTCCTGGCCCACCGCCGGTAATAACCATGTAATTGTGTTCCACCAACATGCGCGAGAATTCAACGCACTTCTGATAGATTGGTTCTTCGGGAGTGGTTCTGGCGCTCCCAAAGACTGTCACTTTTTTACGCTGACGGTAAGGGGCAAAAACCTTATTGGTATAGCGCATCTCTTTCATCGTCGTGCGCATCAGCTTTTGGTCAGCCAGATAATTATTTTCCTGACCGGACTTCAGCGCTCCCAGAATCATATCCCGGATCATCTCTGGATGATAGACATCAGCTTTCCGCATCAGCTGATCGATAAGTTCGTCAATATCGCCATTCTGGCGTTGAAAACTTAGTGGTCTCACAATTCTCTCCAAATGGCTGTTTTACAGATACTCACTTCAAAGTAAAAAAATGCGCGTCCGGATAATCGCTGTTCCTGTAGCAGAAGGCCGGTCATCTCTGCACCAAGATAACGCATGGGAAAACCCTGGTACAGCTTGCGCAACAGGCTGTCCAACTCATAGAAACGGTCTTTGTCTACATCAGGCACGACGGCCTCAATTGTATCACAAATAAAGGTCACGCAATTATAGGGACGTCCTTCAACCGGCAAGAGATACCCCCGGTCGCCCAGAAAGGGACAGGTACGGGCAAAGTCCGGCTGGGGCGGTAGAATCTTACGCTGAGCAAAGCCGATCAGATTCACCAGGGTCATATGGTTGTGGCCTTTGGCCCAGCAATCTCACTGACACCGGAGAAAAACCGCCACGCCATTACCGGCATGGAACAACTCATTTAACTGCTGTTGCAGTGCTTCAATTTTACCCGACCGTTCAGCAATCCACTGTTTTTCTGATTCTGGTAATTGTCGGTATTCATCAAAGACCTGTGCCTGGATCTTTTGCCAGAGTTGTTTGCGAGAGGCTTCCATTAAATTTTTCCCGAAAAAAACGGCAGCATGAAAACATCATACTGCCGAAATTAAATGGCCGAAGAAGTCCGTAAGCCGGGTTCTGTTTCCTGCCGCGGTTACCCGCAACAGGATGATGATCATTCATCTAGGGCCGCCGTTGCCGACGGTCTCGAGCAACCAGACCCGGGAACTTTGGACGGACCGCCCTCAAACGTCCCCCTATTCGGTCTTGCTCCGGATGGGGTTTACCAAGCTTCCGACGTCACCGCCGGAACTGGTGAGCTTTTACCTCACCGTTTCACCCTTACCTGCATTCATCTGGGATGGCTGCAGGCGGTCTGCTCTCTGTGGCACTTTCCCTGGGGTCACCCCCGGTTCCCGTTAAGAACCATCCTGTCCTGCGGAGCCCGGACTTTCCTCCCCCCGCTACAACCAGAGGCGGTAACGGGCGGCGATCATCTGTCCTTCTTCGGCCAAGTTGTTTCAAGCTTCCTGTTCCACATAGAGGATACGGTTACAATGGGGACAGGTCTGAAGCTCTTTGACCCTCAGCAATTTATTATATTGCTGAGGCGGAAGCTGCATATTGCAACCGAGACAGGCACCATTACGGGCCTGAGCAAGAGCGAGACCGCCACGCCGTTTAAACAGAGTATGATACTTGCGCAGGAGGCTGGCTGGCAACTCCTCTGCGACCGCTTCACGCGTCTGAGTCCGCTTGAGCAGGACGGCTTCAGACTCAGCGAGTAATACGTTCAATTCTGTTCCACGAGCTTCAGAGTTTTCCAGAATAGCAGCCATCTCGCTTTCTTTTTCCTGACGGTCTTCTTCAAGCGCAGCAATTTCCTGCAACTTTTCCTGCACTTGATCCTCAATCTCTTTATTCGCTTTTTTAGCGACATCAATCTCTTTCAGAACTGCCACATATTCTTTCTGGGTCTGAATCCCGGGCAGGCGAGCTTCAACACGAGCGACATTGTCTCGTTCCTTTAGCAAGTCCTGTTGCAGTTGTGCTTCAGACTGCTGCAACAAGCTAACCTCGTCCATTAGTTGATCAAGCATCTCTTGCACTCTTGCAGCGTCGGCTTCAAAAGCCGCCAGTTCACTGAGATACCCTTGACGAGTGACTTCAATCGAACTGATTTCCTGGTCAATTTCCTGAAGATCTTTCAACAGGTTCAATTTGTTTTGCACGTTATAACCTCCGTTTTCAAGTGCAGATTGTCACCATCAACTGACTGTGACAAAGGGATCCTTTTCCGCTTCCATTTCTAAAACTTCAATTGCAAATTGTCGTTCTGCAAAGACTGATTTCAGCCGTTGAGACAGCCCTTCAACCATGAGCCGCTCTGTCGCAAAATGACCAGCGTCGATTATCGCAATACCATCTGCCCGCGCTCTTTGTGCTTCATGGAACTTCACGTCCCCGGTCACCAGACAATCAGCCCCGCTGCGGACAGCGTCAAAATAGGTAGACATCCCCGTTCCGCCGCAGACAGCAACCCTGCTGACCCTGTGGTGTAAATCACCAACCAGGCGGAGCGAAGAGACCTGCAAGCAGGTTTTGACTTGCTCTGCAAACTCCTGCAACAGGAGTGGCTCTGCCAGCTCACCAACACGGCCCAGACCAACGGTTGTCAGCTGGTTTGCCAATGGGATCAGATCGTAGGCAACTTCTTCGTAAGGATGCGCTTTTAACATCCGGGCAACAACTTTGGCTAATTCCCGTTTAGGGACAATTGTCTCTAACCGCACTTCTTCCGTTTCTTCAAATTCCCCGGCAGTACCGATAAAAGGCTGGGTTCCATCATCACCACGGAAGGAGCCGATTCCGCGGGCCCGGAACGAGCAACGATCATAGGCTCCAATCTGGCCAGCTCCCGCAGCAAAAACGGCTTCCATCACTTCATTCTCATGACCGCAGGGAACGTAAATCACCAGTTTGTAGAACTCGCCACATTCCGGTTGTTCAAGGGGCCGGCTATCCTTCAGTCCCAAGCGTAATGCCAACCAGTCATTCAAACCATCAGCGGCACGATCGAGATTGGTATGGGCGCTGACAACGGCGATATCCGCTTTGATCGCCCTGAACAAAACCTTTCCGGTCATATCTGTTGGGCTGAGTCGCTTCAGAGCCCGAAAAATTAAGGGGTGGTGCGAAATAAGCAGTTGGGCACCAGAGCGTTGGGCTTCTTCCAGGGCCACCTCTTCAGCATCGAGACAGACCAGAATTTTACTGATCTCTGCTTTCGGGTCGCCAACCTGTAGACCGACATTATCCCAATCCTCGGCCAAACCTGGTGGAAAAAGCTGATTCAGCACGCCGATAACATCGGCTAATCTAGCTGTTCTCAACTTAGCCACTTAACTGCCCCCGCAAAAAGAAAGAGTGCACCGATTCTTCGGTGCACTCTCTATTTATCTGGCTCCCCCCCGGGGCAAGCTGTGCCGCAATCTCTACGCTTCCCCATAATTTGATCTCTGGAGGCGTTAAACCTTTTAAGCGTTTAAGTTTATTCAATCCGATACCTAAACAGTCTGCTGCGGAGCATCCGCAATAAAATCTGGTGGGCCCACCAGGACTCGAACCTGGGACCAGCCGGTTATGAGCCGGCGGCTCTAACCAACTGAGCTATAGGCCCTTCACAAAACATAAAGAATAAGAAATATAACCATTGACTGTCAAGTAACTTTTCAGCCAAGGAGGGCCTTTATGCCTTTCCTGTTACTCTATAGCAGCGAATCCTTTCAGCCTTTTAGCCCGGCTGGGATGCCGTAATTTACGTAAAGCCTTGGCCTCAATCTGCCTAATCCGCTCACGGGTTACATTGAAATCCTGACCAACCTCTTCCAGAGTATGGTCCGATTTTTCACCGATACCAAAACGCATACGCAGAACTTTTTCCTCACGTGGAGTCAAAGAACCAAGAACCCGTGATGTTTGGTCAGAAAGGTTCCCCTTGATCACTGCTTCCAGCGGAGAGACAACCCCCTTATCTTCGATGAAATCGCCGAGTGAGGAGTCCTCCTCTTCACCGATCGGGGTTTCCAAACTGATCGGCTCCTTGGCAATTTTGAGAACTCGACGGACCTTATCCAGCGGCAAATCCATGCGCTCGGCAATCTCTTCAGGAGTCGGCTCACGGCCGCATTCCTGAACCAATTGACGGGTTGTGCGAATCAGCTTGTTGATCGTTTCAATCATATGGACTGGAATACGGATGGTCCTGGCCTGATCGGCAATCGCTCGCGTGATCGCCTGGCGAATCCACCAGGTGGCATAGGTTGAAAATTTGTAGCCACGCCGATATTCAAACTTATCGACCGCTTTCATCAGACCAATGTTGCCTTCCTGGATCAAATCAAGAAACTGCAGACCACGATTGGTATATTTTTTGGCAATAGATACGACCAACCGCAGGTTGGCTTCAATCAGTTCTGCCTTGGCTTTTTTGGCAAGCCACTCGCCCTTATACACTTCTTTAAGGTACTCGAGCAGGTCGTCCGGCTCAAAGCCTGACTCTTCCTTAACCCGCTTGAATTTCCGTTCGGCCGCCAGCAAGCGCTTCTCGACCGAAAGCAGGACATCCCCCGCGACATTCAGTTCACTCGCAACCGCGTGTGCCTCTTCATCATTCTGGCGCATTCGCGTCAGATAGCTGCTGATTTCTCCGTGGGGACGGCTGACTTTATCCTCGCAATCGCTAATTTCCGCCCGTCCCTTTTTGACCTGATTACCCATCTCCTTGAGGCGATCGACAATTTTAGCAACTTGAAAATCTTTCAGACGAACTTCACGCAGCAGTTCGATCATCTGTTCCCTGGCGTCAGCTTCTTCTTTTTCCAACTTCTCACGTTTCTTCTTGGTCAATTCACCCTGAAGAGCGTTCTGGATTTCTTTAAGTTGCGGCTCCAGTGGCCGAAGTTTTTCCTGAAGTTCCAGCAACCTTTCCCGCTGTTTTCCTTCTGCTTCGCCGCCTTCTTCATCGTCATAGTCACGGGTGATGTCAGATACCCCAATCAGGCTTTTCCCGAGCCGTTCAAGCAGCTGAATCACCGCCTGGGCAGCAATCGGAGTGCGCATGACTACCTTGGTAACCAGAGCTTCACCCTCTTCAATCCGTTTGGCGATTTCGACTTCACCCTCGCGCGTCAACAAAGCAACCTGACCCATTTCACGCAAATACATGCGCACAGGGTCGCTTGTGCGGCCCAGGGTGCCGGCCTCAAGTTCAACTTCATTTTCATCTTCTTCAGAATCTTCATCCTTAGAGCTGGTCACCTTGCTGTCCGAGTCGACGATTTCGATGTCCATCTCCCCAAACATACTCATAACATCTTCAAGTTGGTCTGAGGACACCATGCTCGCAGGCAGCATGTCATTGACTTCATCATAGGTCAGGAAACCTTTTTCCCTGCCAATGTCGATGAGCTGTTGAACTTCTTCCTGATTCGTTTTCTTTACCATTAGTTCCTGTTCTCCTCTGCCTTATGGATATAATATGCAGACTAGCGTTTCCAAGTAAGTGTAACCGCTACTTCAAATTTTTAAACTCTTCGAGTAAATCTTTTGCTTTTTCTGTTTCTCCGGCCTGCTCAAACTGACGCATTTTAACCAGCAGATCGCCACGTTGCTGCTTCTTCCGTGTGCGCTTGATTGCAGTCAGACAACCGCTTAAAAACTCGTCAATATTTTCGCTGAATTGCCCCTGATCACAGCTAAGTAGTCGATGAAACGACAGCGCCTGGTCAGGATCAAGCTGGTGTTGGATTGACTCGATATCAAGTCCTGAATCAGCTGTGTTCTCTAACAGCAGGCGTGCAATGACCAGGGCATTCGGGTGATCAAAAATCTCAGGGCCTCCCGCCACTATAAATTTTTCACGCGCTATATGATTGTGAACCAGTAAGCATAACAGGGTTTCTTCGGCACGGCTCCAGCCCGTTTGCTTCTGTGCATTTGCGCCCTCATCCGGCCCCCTTTGGATTACTGAGGATGCCGGTTGAGGATATTCCTCGGGTGGCGGCGGATCAGGATGCAAACCCTGTTTAACCGGTTGACGCTGAGCTGGTTTTTTCTGTTTCAGCAGAGCCAGCTCAATTCCACTGCGCTTTGCCAACTCTTTCAGGTAGAGGTCCTGCTCCAGAGCACTGCTCAACCCTGATATTTGCTCAAGGATTTTTTCGGCAGCCCGTACCCTGTCTTCTACAGAGACCGCCCCTGACAGCAAATCTTCCATGAAGACGTCCATGACCGGCCGGGCCTGGGCCAATTTTTCGCTGAATGTCTCCGAACCATATTTCTGAACAAAGGAATCGGGGTCTTCTCCATCTGATAATTCAATCACCGAGGCAGGCACTCCCTCTTCCTGCAAAACACCCATAGCCTTAAAGGTTGCTTTTCTCCCCGCCTCATCCTGGTCAAACAACAGCACAACCCGCTGAACATAACGTTTGAGGATGCGCGCATGATCAACCGTCAGCGCCGTGCCGCAGGTCGCAACAACCTGAGGAATTCCAGCGCGATAGAGTGCGAGCTGATCAAAATATCCCTCGACCAGAAGCACTTCTCCACTTTGCCGCATCGCCTGCCGGGCTTGAAAAAGGCCGAACAAGACCCGTCCTTTATGATAAATGGGCGATTCCGGCGAGTTGATATATTTCGGCTTGCCGTCATCCAGAACCCGTCCAGCAAAAGCAACCACACGCCCTGAAAGATCATAAATCGGGAAAATCAAACGACCGCGAAAAAGATCGTAATCACCACGATTCTGTTTGCCGGGCCGAACTAAACCAAGAGTCCGGGCATCTTCAGCCTGCAGGCCCTGATCATCAAGATGCTGTCTCAGATCTTCCCAGGCATCCAGTGAATAGCCGATCTGATACTCTTGAGCCGCTTTGCGACC
>JAPHSA010000323.1 GCA_026193235.1 Deltaproteobacteria bacterium
AAAAAGAAACGATTTTATTAATTGTCGTGACCATGGCGGTTGGCGCTTTAGGTGGCGTTATTTTTACCAATGCAAAAAAAGATGCGGCTGCCGGCAACCAGTCAGTCGCATCAGCTCCTTTCATTGACTACCAACAGAGGATTAACAGTCTTGAAACCATCCTCGCGAAAGAACCGAATAATCGCAATGCTTGGGTCCAATTGGGGCATAACTATTTTGATTCGAACCAGCCGATGAAGGCCATTGAAAGCTACGCTAAAGCACTCGAAATGGATGACAACGATCCTGGTGTTTTGACCGATCAGGGGATCATGTATCGCCGGGTTGGTTGGATTGATAAATCTATCGATAATTTTGAAAAAGCCAATGAGTTGAATCCGCGCCATATACAATCACTGTTCAACCTTGGCATTGTTTATCGTGACGATCTTGGCGATAAGGAAAAAGCCAAAGAAGCATGGACAAGATACCTCGTAATTTCCCCTGTCGGGAAAGATGCTGATCAGGTCAGGACCATGATCGATCATATGGAAAACGGACATTAGCAGTCGTAACGAGACTGCAAAGCTACGCGATCGGCAATGCTAGCAAGTTTGGTCGATCAGACATAAGAAGCCCACGATTTTATTACGTGACTTTTTATGATGAAAATAAATACCGTTACTGTGAGAAGTAGAAAGGTTCAATATGCGTCGACTGGCGATAATTAGTGTTTTACTCGTGTTGGCAGGCTTTGCTGGCTACATTTATTCTAACCTCCCGACAACCACATCAGTTGTTGCTGGCGATGTGGCCCCTGACTTTAAGCTTGAGGACACAAAAGGCAATCAGGTCTCTCTGTCTGGTTTGCGCGGCAAGGTTGTCATGGTCAACTTCTGGGCCACCTGGTGTCCGCCCTGCATAGAAGAGATGCCTTCGATGGAGCGACTCAATGAAGCCATGGCGGATGACGACTTTGTCTTGCTTGCGATTAATACAGAGAAGAATGGCCGCTCACTGGTCCCTGCATTTCTCAACAAGACACCCTATGCCTTTCCCATTCTTTATGATGATAAGGGGACCGTTCAGCAACAATACGGCGTCTACAAGTTCCCAGAATCCTTCATCATCCGTAAAGATGGCACCGTTGAACAAAAGATTATTGGTCCACTCGACTGGTCCAGTTCTAGAACGATTGCCTATTTCAAGGGTCTGACCAAAGGATAACTAAATTGCTACAACAAACAGCTGATATAACTTATTGGATTGCGTTTACTGCCGGGATTCTATCCTTTGCCTCGCCCTGCGTGTTACCGCTGATTCCATCGTACTTAACCTACATTACCGGGCTGTCCTTCAGCCAACTCGACGAAGAACATCCCGATGCCAAAGTCCGCCTGACGGTTTTTCTCCACGCCCTCTGCTTCGTCTTAGGATTTTCTGCCATTTTCATTCTGCTTGGCGCTATTGCCGGCATCGCTTCCAGCCAGATAGAGGCCTACCTGCGTGAAGGGTTGGAGTGGGTTGCGAAAATCGGCGGATTCTTGATTATGATGTTCGGTATCCATATGACCGGTTTGTTTTCTTTTCGCGCTCTGCTTGGCGAGAAAAGAGTGCAGCTCCATAAAAAACCAAGCGGTTTTATCGGGACTTTCGTCGTTGGGATTGCCTTTGCGGCGGGCTGGACCCCATGCATCGGTCCAATTCTCGCGTCAATTTTGATGGTCGCGGCCTCTTCCGGTCAGGTCGGCGAAGGGGTCGGCTTACTGGCGCTCTATTCCTTGGGGCTGGGCATTCCATTCTTGCTTTCGGGTCTTCTCTTTCACCAATTTCTGTCCGCTTTTAAGCGATTCAAAAAGTACATACGGCTGATAGAAATCGGTACCGGCCTTATGCTGATTGCCGTCGGAATCATGCTTATGTTCAGCCTGCTGGGACCGATTACCATGTTTTTCTACCAATGGGTGCCAGTACGAGGATAGTGGCGGGATGAAAGCTCGCGATTCCCGGCGATTTCTAACTCAATCATCGCCAGATTTTGGAGAATTTAGTTATGTCTCAGACTGATAAATCAATAGATACAAACTGGATACTACTGTTTCTGTGTTGGCTTCTGGTCAGCGTGTCAGCCACAATAAGTGTCTTTTTCAGCTCCGTTTTGGAGTATGAACCCTGTGTCCTCTGCTGGTATCAGCGGATCTGCCTGTTTCCTTTAATTTTCATTTTTGCCGTGGGTCTTTTTCCTGCTT
Organism: Deltaproteobacteria bacterium; assembly: GCA_026193235.1. Lineage (GTDB taxonomy): Bacteria > Desulfobacterota > Desulfuromonadia > Desulfuromonadales > Geopsychrobacteraceae > JAPHSA01. Next base: position 2,229 of record JAPHSA010000323.1, read on the forward strand.
TTGATAAAAGCGTGATCAAGTATGCCCTGCCACTGACCATAGTGGGAGGGTTGGTCGCCTTTTACCACACCCTGCTCTATGCCGGAATCATCCCGGAGAACATCCAGCCCTGCTCAAAGGGCGTTTCCTGTACAGAAAAGTACTTTGAGCTGTTTGGTTTCGTATCAATTCCAATGCTTTCATTTTTCGCATTTTCAACACTCGTAACCCTGTTAATTATCATGAAGAGGAGAACATCTAAATGAAGTACGTACTTATAGGCGCCACATGCGTGATATTAGCCTTTGCCTTTGTCGTCGGCAGCAACTACTACAAGGAGCAGCAGTCTGCAAAGTATGGCTTTATGGCGGAAAAAAACGCTGAGCTTTTTATCAGAGACCATTCGCAGACGCTTGGCAGCGACGATGCCAAGGTTTACCTGGTTGAGTTTATGGACCCGGCCTGTGAAACCTGCGCGGCATTCGCCCCCTTCATCAAGAAGATCATGGATGCCAATCCCGGCAAAATAAAACTGGTGCTTCGCTATGCCCCTTTCCACGAAGGTGCTGATAATTTTGTCAAGATTCTTGAAGCCGCCAAAATGCAGGGGAAATACTGGGAAACCCTGGATGTTATGTTTAAAACCCAGAATATCTGGGCCAGTCACCACAACTATCAACCTCAACGGTTATGGGAGGTTCTTCCCAGGGCGGGCGTGGATATCGAACAGATCAAGAAAGATATGCTTAGCCCTGCTATTGCAAAAATCATTGAACAGGACATGGCCGATGTGAAAGCACTGAATGTACAGAAAACGCCTGGCTACTTTGTTAATGGAAAGCCGCTCCAGACCTTTGGCTACAAACAATTGTACCAATTGATTCAATCTGAACTTGATGCAAAGTATCCGAAATAAGCTTCAGTCCCAAGTGGACAGAAGTTTTGGACGTCAGCATTTGTAGGACCCGTACGGCCCAACCTGATTCAAATTGGTTGGGCCGTTTTGCATATTGTGCTGGGACAGGGGCCTGCTTCATCCAGGGATAAATAGTACAAATTAGCCATTTAAAAATCAGGATTTCTCTTTTGAAAACACCGCCAGCTGACCATTCGAGCAATTTCATCATTTCATAACCGCTCATTTTCAGCGGGCAACTGAGATATTACTACTGAATCACACTTCTTCGCCAAGAATAGCCTGATAAATAGCTGTTTGATCAGCCGCCTCAAGCA
>JAPHSA010000105.1 GCA_026193235.1 Deltaproteobacteria bacterium
ATATAAACCTGCTTGCCTTTGTGAAGATATTTTCCACAAATCTCAGCGAGTTGCCGCCAGGCAACAATATTGTGCCACTCCGTTTTTTCCTGGCGATTCCCTTCACGATCTTTGTAACGCTCGGTCGTTGCGATTGAAAATGTCGCCACCGCCGTACCGGACGGGGTGTAACGCAGCTCGGGATCTTTTCCCAGATTGCCGACGAGAATAACTTTATTAACGGACATGAGGCCTCCTGTTGCAGTTGTTATAAAGAAATATTCAATGTTTTTTTGAACGGATTATACTACACGTTTAGAGATAGGACTGAAAGTCAAATCCCTTTAACCTGAACCGGGACAGAACCGCCGGAAGCCAATGGTCACGCCACCAGAAGCTGACGAACGCTGGCTTACATCAGTTTCGCTGCGCCGCTGGTTTCTCCAACAGCCAGTGTGCCACGATCGTAGCGGTCGAGGAGGAACAGGCATAGTCGGTAATAACTTGCAGGACATCTTTGCCAAGGTTCTCAACCATTACTTTTTGGAAAGAGTTCGAGAAAGCAACTCTTCCGCATTTTTCATTTCAATCAATTTTTAAGTTTTGTTCAGCGAGCCGCTTCTGGTTCAGTGTATACCACTTGACCAAATGCTCGCGTAATATTTTGGTAGCCCAGCGGCGGAAATGGGTGCTGCGCCGGGATTTGACCCGGCAACCAACAGAAGTTAATGACATCAAGATTGAAATATTCGATTGATCGCGTAACTTCACGACCACATTCTGTTTGAACTGTTGCATTTTTTGCAACAGTTGCCTCCCGGCTCAGCTCGTCACTTTTGAATATGGTATTCAAGTGCCGGGATATGACCGATTTGTCCCGATCAAAAAATTCAGCCATCTGATTCAGTTTTCGCCAAACACTCTCCCGGTCAAGCCGCCAATATCATCCGCATCAATATAAGAAGGATAGGTACCCACATTCCAGATATCGTTTCAAGCCAACCGGCACACTCTCTTTCTCATCGGCAGGGCTGGCTACTATTCGTCAGCGTCGATTTCTGATAAGCGCATAAGCCCAATTGAAAAACAACTCAATGACTTTTTCATCAAGCTCTATGAAACGGCTGAAAAAATTAAAAAATCCGGGATTGAACGTGAAAGGCAGGAAGAGGAATGGCGCCAACGACAAAAGATTAATGAAGCCGTCAAAAGGTAAAAAGAACGAGAGACCAGAAGGCAGCAAAAACTGGAGACGGATGCCGAAAACTGGAGCAAAGCCAGGCTGATCAGAGAGTACCTTTCAGCCGTTGAAACCCGCATTCCGTATCAATCCGATGATGAAACAGCGGCCTGGATTATCTGGGCCGGCAACTATGCAACTGAACTGGATCCCCTAAAAATGGCACGTTAACCTCTCCCTGGTATTTTTTCAAAAAAGCACTATGGTCTGATATGTCAAATAAACGTAATTTGAATATTAAACATCAACATACGACCTTCTAAGGTCAGGGCTTAAATGCATAATTTTGACTGAATTAGAAATAGTCAGATTCAACGCGGTTGCCTTTTTGGCAACTGTTTTGTGCTCCCCGGGTTTCATGCAAACGGCTCCAGTCTCAGGGTTTTCCAGATCCGGTCACGATGATCCGAGGCGACGCCCGCCTCTTCCGCGTATTCGCGCCAGCGTGAGATCACGGCCCTGACCTCGGCGATAATGCTTTCGGCCCGTCCGCGTTTCATCGATGCCGCCCTGGCGCAGGCTTTGAAATCCTCCAGATCGAACCCGTCCCGTTTGCCGTTCAGGGTCATCTGGTGAACTGAAGTCCATTTGCCGGTCGGCTGAAAACTGTAAGTCATATCGAATGCGGGCGAAAGCGACCAGTGACCCGCTTTGTTCATCAGAAAAGCGATATTCTTGACATGGTCGTCCTGGTTGCGCCCGACGATATTGAAAACCATGCGCCGGAACTGCTCTTCCACGGCGCTCATCGGCAGGCCCAGCCGCCGGATCACCTGCAAGGCCTGTTCGTAGGCGTAGGCGCCCGCCTGGTTGAAATCGTAATGGGCCAGTGCGCAGAGCGACTGCATGTGCAGCTTTTCCCCACCTGCCAGCCGGTCGAAGCGCCGGGTCATGAAATGCCGGCGGCCGTTTTCCTCGAACAATCGACATGGACTTATAGCGATTCCCGAAGCGGTCGCCATCTTGTAGTAGCCGTACTCGATCGCGCCGTACCCCTTCGGATCCTCAAGCTCCTTGTCCTTGTTGCCGCTGACCCCGTCGAACTTCATCAGCCAGTACTCGAAGTCCCTGGCCGCCCTCACCTGCCCGGAACGGACTTCGTTGGTGCGCGGATTCCAGGCGATGACCGCCTTGGCCCGCGCCCCGCCAGCCGATGTACCGACCCGCAGAATGTCTCTCAGCGCATTGTCATCATGAAGCGAAAGCCGCAGGTCGTTGCGTTGAGTCAGAATCTCCGAAGCCAGTTCGACCAGCTTTGTAATTTCGATATGGGTGGTTCGTTTAGCCACCGGGCCGAGTGCCGGCGCAAATTCCAGCGCACCCATACCACGCGAACCGATATAGCAGAGGCGTTCAACCGCGTTGAACGATTCCGGCGTCCGTCCCTGACGCGCCAGCCAGGCATTGATCAGGGCGTTGCCGAACTTGTCCGGCAGGGCATCGGCCAGCAGGCCCGGCAGGCCGTGGAAAGTCATGCGCGCCAGTTCAGGGAAGGAGTAAACCCGGCGCGCCAACGGCATGGTCAGCGGAGAAATTTCTATGCCGCTCTGGAGAAAGTCCGGGTCGTATTCGAAGCCCGAGACTTCGGCATTCTCCTCCAGCGCCACCGCGCCGATGGTGCGCCCCCACAGTTTGACTTCGGCCACCGTGCTCACGCGTCGTCACCCCATTGCCAAGGTTCAGCATCCGACAGCTTTTTCCCGCGCGGGGCGCGTTGACGTTCTTTCCCCTTCAGCTTCAGCAGGTCCATGGGCCGCGGCCCGCTCGCAGGGATCAGGTTCTCCAGCCGGTCGAGTAGTTCCAGAAACCGCAGAACCCGGATCAGGGTCGACAGTTGGGTTGAGGCCCCGGCTTCGATCCGTTCCAGGGTCCGTTTCGACACCCCGGCCTGCTCCGCCAGTTCCGCCTGGGTCAGTTCAAGCTCCAGCCGCCGTTGGGCGAGTCGTTCGCCCAGCTCCACCAAAATCGTCTCGTCAGATAACAGCTGTTCAATTTTCATCGTCAAATTCTCCAAATTTGAAGATAGCATATCGTAAAATATGGCGAGTTAAAAGCTTTTATATAGATAATTCGTAAAATTTGACGAATAGAATTGTTAAACAAACAGTCAACGGGAAAACCATTTTCTTTTACCCCCCTGAGGACATGCTCTTTATACCAGTGATACGGCTTGAGGGATGAATCGATGTGAGTTGCAAAGTAGGCTGATCCTTGATTGCGCGCTTTATTGACATCAGTCGTTACCGGATAATATTCGAAATCAGGCCACTCCCTTACGTCGAACAACTGAGGATCCGCTTCGTCAGCCGGCCAGCTGGTGTATTGGGTTGTACGATGACCGGTATTCTGTGATGCATGGGGGCCATCAGACAGTTCGGTTCCGTCGTAATAATGGTGTACGACTCTAATAGTCTGCCTGAGGCTTTTTGTTGTTGTTATATCCTCATCAGAATTGATCATGTAAACCAGCTATTCATTCTCACGCATCGGCAGGCGCAACAGGTAAACCGTCACCCCCAGACCGATGGCGATAAGAAAGACCTTCACCCAGAACAGGGGGATCAAAAACAGGGCCGAGATGCTGATCGATATCCAGAGCGCACTGATCGCGATAATTTTAGCCCGCAACGGAACACCCTGACCATCGCTGTAATCACGGATCATCGGCCCCAGAGAGGGGTGTCCCAACAACCAGTTATGAAACCGTTCGGAACTGCGGGCAAAACATGCTGCCGCCAACAGAAGAAATGGCACCGTGGGTAAAATCGGCACAAAGAT
>JAPHSA010000048.1 GCA_026193235.1 Deltaproteobacteria bacterium
AACTATCTTCTTCTTGCAAAGTGCTACGTAATCGGTAGTTAAACTTTGAATCTTTCAGCAGGGACTGTACTTCCCGTTTGCGTTCGGGATGGCGTGGAATCAGAATCAATATCAGATCTTGGTCAATCTGTGCAGATATCTGCCGATAAGCTTCCAGTAGTTGTTTTTCTTCCCCATCATGAGTGCTTCCAGCAACAAGAATAGCGATCTGTTCCGGCAATCGATACTGATTTTTTTTCCGTCGAATTTCTTCTTCAGTCATATCCTTCAGATCGTGATCGAATTTGAGGTTGCCAGTATTTTCCACTCGGCCATCAGGAGCCCCAAGAGCAGAAATTCGTTCAGCATCTGTCTGCGACTGCATGCAAAAAGCAGAAAATCGATCCAGAATCGGTTGCAGCAGAAAGCGCGCAGCGCGATAGCGAGGAAAGGAACGATCTGATATTCGACCGTTGACCAGAATCATCGGAATGCCAAGTTGATGTGCTTGCCTGGTAAAGTTTGGCCAGATTTCTGTTTCAACAATGATAATTAATTCAGGATTCACTGTGTTCAGCGCCTTGCGTACAGCCCAAGAAAAATCGAAAGGAAAAAACAAACAGATATCAATTTCTTTATCTTCCAGAGCAGTGGCATGTCCCGTTTCTGTCACATTACTCAATAAAATCTGAAACTCGGGATAGTATAACCGAATTTGTTTTATCAGAGGCATTGCGGCTCGGGTTTCACCAACAGAGACCGCATGAATCCAGATGATACGTCTTTTTTGCATATCAGTCAGCTGCTTCGGGGAATAATAACCTAACCGTTCCCTGATACCACGACGACTCTTGCCGTAACGCAGTCCACGCAGAAGATAATACGGCACCAGAAAAAGTGCTGAGAGCAGTAACAACAGATTATACAGCAGATAAACCATACGACTCCAAACAAGCTTCAGCCTGTTGTTGGTTCTCTTGCATTGCTTCTTTCAACCGTTCGCGAAACACATCAATGCCTTCTTGTTTATCGAAATATAGTGGCTTACCAAAAGAGTAGACTCCGTGCGAGAAAGGATAAGGGAATAGAAAACGATCCCAGGATTTAAAGCGATGGCCACGGCTACAAACAAAGGCCATAGGGATAACAGGACGACCACTCATTCTCGCCAACTGTACAACGCCATCCTTCAACACATGCCGAGGGCCTTTAGGACCGTCAGGTGTCAGGACAATATCGGCTTTTTCGTGACACAGATCCAACATTTCTTTAAAGGCAGCTCGGCCACCACGAGAGGATGAACCCCGAACCGTGTCCTGCTCAAAATACTTCATTGTCCGCGCCAGTAGTTCACCATCCTTTGAAGCACTGATCAATAGTTTTGCATGCTTGCCTGGATAGCCAAAAACCAATAAGAAAAGCTGATCATGCCAGAAGGGGATAACAGCCTGCTCGCCACGTTCCCATGCACTGCGAAGATGATTCTCTCCCAAAATTTCTTTTTTTACTGATAAGCTAAGTAAACGCATCACCCATGAAGCGATGATGGGAACAAATCTCAAAAGCAGACGATCGCCTAGTTTCATCAGTTTTACTCGCTGAACTGGGCGTCGTAGAGACGACTATAAAGGCCACTCCGTTCAAGTAGTTCCTGATGTTTTCCTGTCTCAACAATTTCCCCTTTATCAAGAACCAGAATTTGATCGGCATGCATAATAGTGGAAAGACGGTGTGCAATGACAAATGTGGTCCGATTTTGCATCAAATTTCCAAGAGCCTGCTGGACCATGGCTTCACTTTCTGTATCCAGTGCACTGGTTGCCTCATCCAACATAAGGATTGGAGCATCACGTAAAATTGCACGGGCAATACAGAGCCTCTGCCGTTGCCCTCCAGACAGGCGCACACCACGATCACCAATCTGCGTCTCATAACCTTCCGGCAACTGCTGAATAAATTCATCGGCATAGGCCTGTGTGGCAGCCGCTTTCACCAGCGAAAAATCAGCATCGGGTTTTCCATAGCGAATGTTATTGGCAATGGTATCGTTAAACAGAAAGGTTTCTTGGTCAACTAATGCCAGGCTTGCATGCAAACTTTTCTGGGTTAATCCACGGATATCGTGCCCATCAATTAGAATTTTTCCCTGCTGCGGGTCATAAAACCGGTTCAATAATCCGATCAAAGTACTTTTCCCTGCACCACTTGACCCAACCAGAGCAACAACCTCACCAGGCTTAGCCTGAACAGAAAAATTACGCAAAATCAGTTCGTCATCATAAGCAAACCTGACATTTTCAAAGGTGACATAACCTTGACTCCGTGGCAGATCAACGGCATCCGGAGCGTCAACAATTTCAGCCTGATTATCCAGTACTTCAAAAACTCGCTCAGCAGCGCCTATCGCTTTTTGAATGGTGTTATTAACTGTAGTCAGCCGTTTAAGTGGCGAGTACATTAAAAGAATAGCCGCAAGGATTGAAAATAACTCTCCTTTAGTTATGGCTTCAGCCGCAACTCGATTCAAACCATACCAGAGAACAGCTGCTACTCCTAATGAGGTCATAATTTCCATAACTGGTGCTGTGGCCGCTGAATATCTGAATGTTTTACGGATTAATGTAAAAAACCCGAGATTTTCTTGTGCAAATTTTTGCTGTTCCTGGTCTTCGGTAGCAAACGCTTTAATCACTTTGATGCCAGAAAAACTCTGTTCCAGTACACTTGTCACATTTCCCATCACATCTTGACTACGTCGAGAAAACTTTTTAATTTTTTTACCCATAGCAGCTGCCGGCCACACAGCTGCGGGGATTGCGACAAAGGCCATCAGAGCCATTTTCCAGTCCGCATAAAAAGCATAACCTGTCAGAGCGAGTATGGTTAGAGTTTCTCGCAACAAAGTCACCAGGACATCCGCAAGCGCAGCTTGCATAACGTTGACATCATTAAGGATTCTAGACATCAATGAGCCGGAAGAACTATTAGTAAAAAAACGCATCGACAATTTTATTGTGTGGCCAAACACCTCATTACGTATATCCTGAATGGCTAGTTGCCCAGCTGTGCGGATATTGTATGACTGAACATAACGGGAAAGACCCTTAATCGTTGCCAGACCGACAACCATAAACGGGATAAGTTTTGCCAAACTTAAATTCCCCGCAACAATCAATTCATCGACAAAGGGCTTAACCAGGTAAGCAATAAATGCGTCGGAACCAGAAACTCCCAGAGAAGCGATCATCGACAGTGCGATAATCCATTTATAAGGGGCTGCATATTTGACTATTCGGAGATAGACATTCTTTTGTTTTTCGGTCAGTAACACAAATGGCCCCATGTAAAAATTCTACGCTAACATTTCTGCTGCAATATCGGCGACCCGCACTGAACAACCTGGCTCACCCAGCAGGTGGGATACTTCTGTCAGGTCTTGACGCATTGTTTCAATATAATCTTGATCATCTAACAGCCTCAGCATCTCGCGACACATTGATACAGGCTCCGCAGCGTCCTGAATAAATTCCCGGACAACACCACGACCAGCAACAATATTTGTCAAGCCAGCATATTCAATTTTGATGAGCCGCTTACCGATGGCGTAGCTTAAAGGAGCGACTTTATACAGAATGGCCATCGGAGTTCCGACCAGGGCAAGCTGTAACGTTACAGTTCCCGATACGGTTAAAACTGCATCACAGGCAGCTGCCACCTCATAAATATTTTTTTCAACAATAAAAATCGACAACCCCGCGTCTGAAAACCTTTGCTCTAAAAAAGCACGTGACAATGACGGGGCAACCGGCAATAGAAATTTCACATCAGGTTTTTCCTGGTGTAGCATTTCAGCAGTTTCAACTAAGGCATCTAAAATATGTTCCAATTCACTGTTTCGGCTCCCGGGAAAGATTCCGACAACCTGCTCATCCTCGGCTATTCCAAGCATGTTACGCAATAAACCTTGCGGTTGATTCTCGATAAATTCATCCAGTAGCGGATTACCGACATACTCTGCTTTTACATCAAATGATGCATATATTTGTGGCTCAAAAGGGAAAATCAATGCCAGCCGGTCAGCCCGCTCGGCAATGACTTTTGCCCGGCCACTGCGCCAGGCCCAGACCTTTGGGCTGATGTAATAAAGGACCGGTATTCCGGCGACTTTTGCAACCTTGGCGAGGCGCAGGTTGAAGTCTGGAAAATCAATCAAAATCAATAAGTCAGGGCGTTCGTCTCCAAGAAGGACTTTTTTGAGTTGTCGAAAACGACGAAAAATCTTCGGCAACTGTCTGACAACTTCGATAATCCCCATAACCGACAATTCGTCGGAACGGAAAAGAATTTGGCACCCTGCCGCACCCATTTTGTCACCGCCAACACCAAAAAAACTCATTTGGGGATGATGCTCAGCAGCAGCCCTGATGAGATGACTCCCGTGCAGATCTCCAGAGGATTCGCCAGCAACAATCATGATGTCGCGTGTTTTTTTCACATTATCTTCAGACACAGCTATTATTGCCAAAAAACAAAAGGCGAGAACCAAAAAGGAACTCGCGACTTTTGTAAACCGATAAGTTCAAATTCTTTTTATCGCGCCAATCCACGCTCGCTCTTTTTCAAAAAATCAAGGTAAGTTGCCACCTCTTCAGCAGAGCCATCAAATTGTTCTTCTATCTTAGCCACAGCTTCCTCAAGCTTCAGGTTTGAGCGGAAGACCAGTTTGTAGATTTTTTTGATATTGGCCAAGGCCTCATCGCTGAATCCGCGACGTTTTAGACCGGTCAGATTCAAACCAACCACCTTGGCGCGATCACCCTGGACGATAGAATAGGGAGCGATATCCTGAGCTATCATCGACCCACCACTCGCCATTACATGGCAACCGACCCGGGTAAACTGATGCACGGCGCTTAAGCCACCCAGGATTGCATAGTCATCCACCTCGACATGCCCGGCCAGAGTGGCAGCATTGGCGAGGATAACATGATTCTTGACTACGCAGTCATGCGCGACATGGGCATAAGCCATAAGCAGGTTATCACTGCCGATGGTTGTAACCCCGCCACCATCTTCTGTTCCGAGATGGATGGTAACAAATTCACGAATTTTATTGCGGTTACCGATCTTCAGGTATGACTTTTCACCATGGAATTTCAGATCCTGTGGCACAGCACCTACGGAAGCAAACTGAAAAATATGGTTGTCGCTACCGATTTCGGTGAAACCTTCAATAACAGTATGTGGCCCGACCGTTGTTCCGGCACCAATCTGCACATGTTCACCAATAACAGCATAGGGACCGACGCTGACCGATGCATCCAGTTTAGCGCCCGGGGCAATAATCGCTGTAGGATGGATCATAGAATCTCCTGATTATTTTTTGGCAAAGGTTGCCTTTAAGTCTGCTTCAGCAACCTTTGTATCACCGACATAAGCAACACCACTGAACTGGTAAATTCCGCGCCGCCTGGAGAGAAGGTCCAGTTCCATCCTCAGGACATCTCCAGGAAGCACTGGCTTGCGGAAACGCGCCTTGTCAATACCGACAAAATAGGTCACGCGATCGTCTCCAATGTCATCAATGACGGTGACATAGGCACCTCCGACCTGTGCCATCGCTTCGACAATCAAGACCCCCGGCATAATCGGATGGCCGGGGAAATGGCCCTGAAAAAAAGGTTCATTGACGGTCACATTTTTGAAACCGGCAACCCGCTTACCTTCTTCCAATTCTTCTATCCGATCAACCAGGAGAAAGGGATATCGGTGCGGCAACGTCGCCATAATTTGTTGAATGTTCATGACCAGCATATTAATCCTCCTGCAAAAGCGCCTCTAAATCCTCCAGGCGTTTTTGTAACTGTTTCATTTCTTTACGCATTTCCGGCAATTTCGTGAACGACATAGTTGCACGCAGCCATTGTTTGTGGGGCATGAGCGGCAAGCCGGATAAGATCTGATTTGATTCAACATTACCTGTTGCCCCACCCCGTGCTCCGATCATGACATTGTCGCCAACCGTCAGATGACCGGCAATCGCCATTTGTCCGCCAAAGGTACAGTGCTTGCCGACCTTAGAACTCCCGGCAATTCCTCCTTGCGCAACGATAATACAATCCTCTCCGACTTCAACGTTGTGCCCAATCTGTACCAGATTATCGAGCTTGGTTCCACGCCGGATACGGGTCTCCCCCAGAGCAGCGCGATCGATACAACTACAGGAGCCAATTTCTACATCATCTTCTAAAACGACAATTCCAACCTGAGGAATTTTATAATAACCTGAACCATCCGGAGCAAAACCAAAACCATCAGAGCCAATAACAGCGGAGGGCTGAAGAATAACCCGATTCCCTAAGCGGCAACCCTCACGGACAATGGCCTGTGCGTGCAATAGACAATCCCGTCCAATGGAAACATCGTCATAAATGACAACGCCTGGGTAAAGCGTCGTTCCCGCACCTATTTTTACATTTTCACCAACAACACAACCAGGATAAACGGTTGCCGATTCATCCACCGCTGCTGACTCAGCAACACATGCTCCCGGCATTATTCCCTGGCCTGTAGTCTTCGATGATTGTAGAAACGTCAGAATTTTTGCAAAGGCCAGATAGGGGTTGGCAGTGATAATGAGATTTTTTTCCGGGGCCGCTACCTCCGGAGAAAGAATCACCGCCGAGGCCTGGCAATTCTTCAACAATGGAAGATACTTGGGATTGGAGAGAAAAGTGATATCACCAGTTTGCGCCTGATCGATCGACACGACCCTGTGAATTTCTTCATCAGGATTGCCTCTCAGTTCTCCTGCCACCAGATCATTCAATTGCTGTAATTTTGCCATCAGATTAATCCCGTATGCTATTTGCTTGCGTCGTATGCTTTGATCAGTTCATCAGTCAGATCAACGTTCTCAGCAGCATAGATAACAGCACCTTCGTTCTTTTCCAGAATCATGCTGTACTGACCATCTTTACCTATTTTTTGCAGAATTTCAAAAAGCTCATTGAGAATGCGCTTCGTGTGTTCAGCATCTTTTTGTTGCAATTCATCTTTTACATCTTTCTGGAAACGCTGGAGGTCAGTAACATCCTTCTGGTATTCGCGCTCCTTATCAGCCTTGGCAGAATCGGAGAGCAGGGACGCCTGCTGTTCCAACTCAGTTTTTTTCTTCATCAGATTTTCTTGCTTACCTTTAAACTCAGCCTCATACTTTTTTACCAAGGCACTGATATCACCTTTTGCCTCTGCACCGGCTTTTGAAAGATTCAAAGCTTTTTGTAAATCGACATAAGCGATTTTGGTTTCAGCCAGCGCCGGAGCAGCCAGCATAAGAACAGCAATAAGTGCAATAATAATCTTCTTCATGATTTTCTCCTGTTAATTCAGCTTTAAAAAGCTTTTCCTATAGTAAATTCGAACACCGATTTTTTCTCGTTGTCCCTTGGGGAAAGATTGTACCCCCACTCAAAACGCAAAGGTCCCAGAGGACTCAACCAACGAATTCCGGCACCGACCGCGTTACGCATATCAGAAAAATATTCTTCGTCATCAGTCCAGGCGTTGCCCGTGTCGTAAAAAAGCACTCCCTTCAGTCCTAAATCTTTGGCAATGGGGAAAAGATATTCAAAATTAAAATACGCCATCTTTTCACCTCCGATAAATTCCCCAGTAGAATCCTGTGGGCCAACCTCACGGGTTTTGAAACCTCGCAGGGTCCTGATACCACCAAGATAAAATTTTTCCCCGAGAGGAACCTCTTCGTCAGCTGTTTCCACAACATAGCCGGCCTCGCCATGAACTGAGAAAACCGTGCCCCAGAACAACGGGAAGAAGTGACGATGAGAAGCAATCGACTTGACAAAGTTATCTGTTCCGCCAAGCCCGGCATACTCAAGACTGATCTTGGTGATACCACCACGGCTTGGGTCCTGGTAGAAATCAGTGCTGTTTCGCACCCACTCAGCGGTAATCGATGAAAGGGTCGATTCACCTTCGGCGTCGAGAATGATCGGGCTCACCACCAAAGGATCAATATTCAGAATCTCTTTCTGTTCGTAGCGATAGGTCAGGAAAAGCTTTGAGTTGCGACTGACCGGATGACCAGCCCTGATGGCGCCACCGGTGCGATAGTCATCGTAGTCATCATATTCCCGCTCTGATTTATAGAGCTCGAAGCCGAGCGTCCAATAGGTATCAAGAAAATATGGGTCGCTAATTCCAAGAGAGTAAGTCGTACTGGTTGAGCCTAAAGAACCACTGACACTGAGTTTCAAGCCACGACCGAGGAAGTTATCCTGCGTTACCGAACCCTGAGCGATTAATTTATCGACTGAGGAATAACCCAGACCGATGGAAAATGTTCCAGTTGGACGTTCAGTGACACCAACATCCAGGATGGTCTGATTATCTTCTAAGCCGGGCTTGTTGGTGACATTAACTTCATCGAAGTAACCCAGGTTTCTAACCCGGCGGTTGGCGTCCTTGACCTTTTTCGCACTGAATAGATCGCCTTCAACCAAGGGGATTTCGCGCCGGATAACCTTATCACGGGTTTTGGTATTCCCATGAATTTTGATACGTTCAACAAAAACCTGTGTTCCCTGCTCGACCTCCAGATTCAGATCAATCAGCAGCTGTTTTTTGTCCTTGCTGGTCAAAGGAGCAACATTGGCATAGGCATAGCCATTATCTGCGTAAAGATCGGTCAGTGCCAGAATGCTCTCGCGCAGTACAGCTCGACTGAAGACATCACCCGGCTGCAGCTTGACGAGCCGCAGCAACTTTTCTTCCGTATACATCAGGTCGCCGCTGACTTTAACTTGACCGACCCTGTATTGTGCTCCCTCATCGATTTCAATCAGGATATCGAGGTACTTGTCATCAACCAGAGTCAGTTGGGCCGGTTTGACTTTCACATCCTGGTAACCCTTATCGTGATAAGCCGCCTTAATCCGTTCAATATCAATTTCCATGGTGTCTTCAAGATAGGCACCGCGGCCGGTGATCCAGGAGAGAAACCAGCGCTCACGGGTCTCTATCTCGTCGATCAGATCACCTTTATCAAAAACAGTATTGCCGACAAACTTGAGCTCACGAATAAGAACTTTTTCGCCTTCATTAATTTTGAAGGTCAAGGTTGCTTCGTTCTGAGTATCCGTCTCGAGCTGCGGTTCAATCTTCGCGGCATGATAGCCATCTTTGATGTAAGCATTTTTTATTTCCTGAATGCTTTCTTTAACCTTTGTTCTACTGTAAATAGATGGCGTTCTAAACTTCACCAGAGGAAGCAACTTATCCCTCTTCAGCTCATCATTGCCGAGAAACTCAATTTTACGAATCAGCGGAAGTTCGCGGACAATAAAAGTTATAATTTGAGCACCTTGAACTTCAGTCAGTTCCGCGGACACGTCTTCAAAACGCCCCAGAGCAAAAATGCTATGTAGAGCGGCATCAACATCATCCAAAGTAATTTGATCACCAGATTTAATCGGAATAGCTGCGAGAATTGAAGAGGTTTCAATGCGGCTGTTGCCTTCAATCTGAATGTCCGACACCTTGAAATCCATCGCCGTCGTCACCACCGCAACGCACAGCAAACAAAGTGTCAATAGAAGTTTTTTTATCATCTGCAGCCCTCGGCTTGAAATACCAAATTAAAAGGGGAATTATAGGGAATCAGCCCGATAACATCAATTTAAAACATCTTCAACAAGAACACCGTCTTCAATCTTCACAACCCGATCGAGATTCGTTGCCAAGGGAATGTTATGAGTGACAACAATCATTGTCAGGCCGCGGTCCTGATGCAGATGATTAAGCAATGAGAGGATGTCATCAGAGGTGCGACTATCCAGATTTCCGGTTGGTTCATCGGCCAGCAACAAGCGGGGTTCCCGCACCAGCGCACGGGCAATGGCGACCCGTTGCTGCTCTCCCCCGGACAAGGCCCCCGGCTTATGGGTCAATCGCTTTCCCAAACCGACTTCCTTTAAAATATCTGTTGCCAGCAGAGCTGCTTTATTGCGCTTGGCTCCGCCAATCAGCAACGGCATCATCACATTTTCCAGGGCATTAAACTCAGGGAGTAACTGATGAAACTGAAAGACAAATCCGATGGTCCGGTTGCGAAAGGCATCAAGAGCCGAGCCATGAAAGCGCGTAAGGTTCTCCCCCTCAAAAAAAACTTCGCCGGAGGTCGGATGATCTAATCCTCCCAAGATGTGCATCAGCGTTGTTTTCCCTGCGCCAGAAGAACCAACAATAGCAACTCTTTCACCTCCACAGATTTTCAGATTAATGTCACTTAGAACGTTAATCATCCCTACTGGAGTGGTAAAACACTTACCAAGGCCGCAGACTTCGATCATCGTCCGCTCACTCATAACGCAACGCCTCAGCCGGGTCCATGCGCGAAGCTCTCCATGCCGGGTAAATTGTTGCCAACAAAGAAATGCTTAATGCCATCAGCATAACTGCGACCACATCTGTGACAACGATTTCTGCCGGGAACTTTTCCATCCCATAAACCGTTTGATCAAAAATTTTGATCCCGAAGCTTCGTTCGAGAAGTTTAATCGCCCCATCAGCATAACTTGCCAGGAGCACTCCCAGTCCGGTGCCCAGTGCCGTCCCCAAGGTGCCGATGATAAAACCCTCCATGACGAAGATCTTCATGATGCTCCGCGCATTTGCTCCCATGGCCCTTAAAATGGCAATGTCGCGGCTCTTTTCCATTACCACCATGATCAGTGTTGTGGCAATATTAAAGGCTGCGACTAGGACAATGATGCCAAGAACAATAAACAGGCCCAGTTTTTCCAACTTGAGCGCCGACAAAAAAGAGCCATAGATACTCTGCCAGGGGCGAATAACATAGGGAAAGGCAAATTGTTCACTCAGCGCATTGGCAACCTGTGGCGCTGTTTCAA
This sequence comes from Deltaproteobacteria bacterium, assembly GCA_026193235.1. Classification (GTDB taxonomy): domain Bacteria; phylum Desulfobacterota; class Desulfuromonadia; order Desulfuromonadales; family Geopsychrobacteraceae; genus JAPHSA01. The sequence goes on from JAPHSA010000048.1 coordinate 10,914, forward strand.
AAAGATCAACTTCTAGCTCAATCCCACTGATGACGCCTTCCATATCAAAAAATTTCTGGGCCACTGCTAAGGGGATATAGGCATAAAAGCTATCGACCAAACTGCTCTGCTTTTCAAAAATAGCGACAACCTGGAAGGGTTTCATCTTCGGAATCATACCAAAGGGCGTAATGGTAAACATCGGTGGAATAACGTTGATGGAATCACCGACAGCAACGCCAAGATTGGTTGCTGTATCAAGACCGATGATAATTCCTGGGCGGGTCATATCTGCTGTAAAAAATTGTTCCGCAACCGGTTGGCCATCGAGGGTCAAGAGTTGCTGCTTCAGTATTTTATGGTCTTGACCAATACCTTTAACACTGACCGCGGACACATTCCCCTGCGAGAGTAACATCGCTTCTTTGGAAACAAATGGGGTCGCTGAGAGAACATGTGGTGTCTGATTGGCCGCAGCAATCAAAGGTTGGGAGTCATCAATGCCCTCACCGAACTTCTGAATCAGCACATGGGGAACATTGCCGAGAATCTGCTGTCTGACACCATCAGTAAATCCAGTCATCACTGCAAGGACCAGAATCAGCGCGGCAACACCGAGAGTGACTCCGGCAATGGAGATAAAGGAAATAACTGAAATAAAAGTCTGCTTCCGCTTGGCGCGCAAATAGCGGAGGCTGACAAACCATTCGTAGGACATGAAAATCCGTCTGTTGAGTATTAACCTGCTTCGGGGCGCATCTGTGGAAACAGGATGACATCGCGAATTGAGGCGGAATTGGTCAATAACATGACCAGGCGATCAATCCCGATCCCCTCCCCGGCAGTCGGAGGCAAGCCGTATTCCAATGCCCGGATATAATCCTCGTCCATCGCGTGGGCTTCGTCATCTCCGGCTGCCTTTTCTTCCAGCTGCTTGAGAAAACGTTCCCTTTGATCAAAAGGATTGTTCAGCTCGGAAAACGCATTTGCCAATTCACGCCCGACGATAAACAGTTCGAAACGATCGACCACATCCGGATTATCGTCATTTTTCCGTGAAAGTGGCGAAATCTCTGTCGGGTATTCCGTGATGAAAGTCGGCTGCCAGAGCTTCGGTTCAACGACTTCGTCAAAAATCTCGGCTAACAGTTTACCGTGCCCAATCTTTTCGCTTAATTCCAGCCCGAGCGATTTTGCATAAGCCAGAGATTGAACCTGATCATCTAGGACCGCCTGCTCAACGTCGCCATATTTAACGATGGATTCTTTCAGAGTTAAGCGATCCCAGGGAGGCGTCAAGTCGACAGATTTCTCACCGTAAGAAATTATCAATCCGCCACAGACCTGCATGGCAATATGGCAGATCAGTTCCTCCGTAAAGTCCATCAGGTCATGGTAGGTGGCATAAGCCCGGTAGAATTCCATCATCGTAAATTCCGGATTATGCTGAATGGAGATACCCTCATTGCGGAAATTGCGGTTAATTTCAAACACCCGATCAAAACCACCGACAACCAGACGCTTCAAATAGAGTTCCGGTGCAATTCTGAGGAAAAGATCCATTTTCAAAGTATTATGATGGGTCACGAACGGTTTAGCCGTTGCACCACCGGCAATCGGTTGCATCATCGGTGTTTCAACTTCCAGATAGTCATTGGCGACCATAAAATCCCGCATCAGGTTGATAATCTGACTACGTTTACGAAAAACCTGCTGAACATCCGGGTTAACCATCAGATCAAGGTAACGTTGCCGGTAGCGCGTTTCCACATCGGTCAACCCGTGCCATTTCTCCGGCAGAGGTAACAGCGATTTGGTCAACAGGCGGATTTCCCCAGCCCGCAGGGAAAGTTCATCCGTTTTCGTACGGAAAGGAGCCCCGGAAACGCCGACAATGTCACCAATATCAAACTTTTTAAACTGCTCAAAAGCCACTTCGCCAACCTGATTTCGGGCGACATAAACCTGAATTCGGCCACTGCCGTCCTGAAGCTGCAAAAACGCCGCTTTGCCAAAATCCCGCTGGGCCATAATCCGGCCGGCAATGCGATAGACAACGTCCATCTTTTCCAGTTTTTGAGTATCATCAGCCTGATGCGCGTCGAGCACCTGCCGGGCATTCTGTGAGACCTTAAAGTCATTCGCAAAAGGGTTGATCCCGGCTGCCTGATATCCGGCGACCTTGGCTTGGCGCTGTTGCAATAATTCGTTGAGCTGTTCCATGATTTTCGTTCCTTAAACGCTTAAATGAGTGCCGCAAGATAACCCTAGAGTCTGATATTCGTCAAGGTAGAAAGCCGCCGCCAGCACACCGATAAGAAGAGTCAGCTGCCATTTTCATCAAAGGCCACAAGTACCGTCCTGAACTCGTCCGGGATGCGGCAAGGTTGGCGTTTTTGATAATCAAAACAAACCAGCGTGGTCTCCCCTTCAACCGTCAGCTCATCACCACGCTCAATCCGGTAATACAGGATGAAGCTGGAACGTTTTAACTTTCCGGCCCTGACTCCAATCTTGAGTTCATCACCAAGAAACATCTCCCGACGAAAATAGACATGCGCTTCGGGCATAATAATTCCACAACCGCCCAGGTTAATTTCTGAATAGGGGCCCAGAGAAGCAAGATAGGCAATGCGGGCGTCCTGAAAAAAGTTCAATACAGCGGAATTGGCGACATGGCCACCATAGTTGATATCGGCAACGCCCACACGGTAAGAGAATTGAAAGTTAAAGTTGCCCATGGTATCCCCTGCTAGCGCTGACATTGAGGGCAATAAAAAGTGGATCGCTGGCCCAGTCGGCAGCAGTTTATGGCACTACCACAATGCAAACACGGCTGTCCGGGACGCCCATAAACCTGAAGCTGTTGATCAAAATAACCGGGGCGCCCGTCAGTCTGACGAAAATCACTGATTGTCGTTCCACCGGCCGCAATTGCTTGCTGAAGGATATCCTTGATATCCTCCACGAGTTTTTCATAACGCTTGAGCCCAACGCGACCGGCTTGACGCATGGGATAGATTCCCGCGCGATACAGGGCCTCGCTGGCGTAGATGTTACCCACGCCGACAACCGTATTCTGATCCATAATAAATGGTTTTATCGCTTGTTTTTTCCCTCTGGATCGCCGATAGAGATCGGCCCCGGTAAAATCATTGGAAAGTGGTTCTGGCCCGAGACTGGCGAGACATTTGTGAAGATCCGGAGCCTCGTCAGTGTAGGTGAAAACTCCGAATTTACGTGGGTCGGTAAATCGTAGAGCTTGCCCGTTGGTAAAAATCAAGTCGATATGATCGTGCTTCTGTTCGGTGGTGCCCGCTGGAATAATCCGCAGGACCCCACTCATTCCAAGGTGCAGGATGAGCGTCCCGCGCTCACAGTACAGCAGGAGGTATTTCGCCCGCCGTGCAGCTTTGAGGATTTTTTGACCGGGCAGTAATCGGCACAGACTGTCGTCCAGAGGCCAGCGCAACTTCGGCGTTCTGAGGACCAGTTCAAGGATAGTTTGCCCGGTCACATGTGGGGAAATCCCGCGTAGCGTTGTTTCTACTTCCGGCAGTTCAGGCATGGCTAGAATCTAATCTTTTCAGTGGCACGATCAAATTGGCCGAAACGGATCTGGTCGGGTAAGCCGGTGTAGTCCTCAGGACCAAGCTTCTGCGCAGAATGGTAAAACCAAGTGCCATTAACTTGAATCAGCAAAGCTGATTCATAAAAATATTGAAAATCTGATCCCATCGTCATTTCCATGACCAGCAGACATTCAACCTTATTATCGGCAAGTTGCCGCTGGTCAATACAGCGCCAGCACTCAATGGTTATGCCGTTGAGTTGTTGCTCAGCGAAATCAAGATATTCCTTACAACTTTTGAATTGCTGAAGAAATGGCGATTCAGCGTGATAACTGTCATAGAGAGTTTTATAATCCCTCTGACTCAATGCCCTGAAACGCGCTTCCAGACATTGCCGTGGTGTCATTCTTTCAACCTTGGATCGAGGGCATCACGGATCCCTTCACCAAGAAGGTTGTAACCCAGCACGGTAATCAGAATAGCCAGCCCAGGAAAAACCGATAACCACCAGGCGCTCCCAAGGGTCTGTTTACCGGTAATCAGCATATTCCCCCAGGAGGGGGTCGGAGGTTGCACGCCAATGCCGAGAAATGAAAGTGCACTCTCAGTCAAAATAGCGCCCGCCACGCCCAAGGTTGCGGAAACCAACACCGGGGACATAGCATTAGGGAGAATATGACGAAAAATCAGGCGGGCATCAGAGGCTCCGAGGGCCTGTGCTGCAAGGACAAAATCACGCTGACGTAAACTCAAAAACTCCGCTCGGGTCAAACGTGCCACCCCCATCCAACTGGTCAGACCGATAACAATCATGATGTTCCAGATGGAAGGATCAAGAAAAGCAATGACCGCGAGAATCAGAAAAAACGTTGGGAAGCACAGCATGATATCAACAAAACGCATGATCAGCGCGTCAATCCAGCCACCATAATACCCAGCGAGAGAACCACAAACGATGCCGATCAGCGTTGAGATGCCAACGGCAACGAAGCCGACAAGCAAAGAGATGCGCGCACCATAAAGCATGCGCACCAGGACGCTGCGACCAAGATCGTCGGTCCCCAGAGGATGTGTCGCGCTGGGTGGCAACAAGCTCTGGCTGATGTTAATTGCCGCCGGGTCCAGATTGGAAAGTGAAGCCGCTGCAGCCATAACAAACATAACCAGAACAATAAAGGCGCCGACAAGAGCCATACGGTTATGACGTAAGCGCTGCCAGACAACATCACGAATGAAGGAACTACGCAGAACGGACATAATCAGCCAAATTTTATCCTCTCGATATCAATCACACTCAAAACACCTTTTTTATTAAGCAGATCGAGCAAACGGTCCAAGCGTGGGTCCTCTGAAGGAATATCACTAAAATCAACTGCATTATAATCGACGGAAAGCTCTTCTTTGACCGGCTCAGGAGGTTTGGGGGGTTCTTTGGGCATATTGTTTTTGATCGCCTCAGCAATTTCCCCCTCGGCAGCTAAAACCGGGAGGATTTTACAACCAGTGGCAAACTGGAGATCATCAATCAGTTTAAGATTTGTTGGGTCCGTCATCGCCATCCGCAGACTTTTTTCGCTGCCGCTCTTGCGCAGTTCTAATGGGATCACCCGGAGATCAAGCATGCGTTTAATGGGCAGCAAAGCCATAAGTTTTTCAGGGACTTTCAGCTCTTTCAGAGAAACCCGGGAATATTTAACCTGGGATTCCAGAAACTCCATGATTGTTGCTTCAGGCAAATATCCAAGTTTCACCAGCGCTCTACCGATTTGTCCGCCCAGATTGCGCTGCATCGACAACGCCGACTCCAATTGAAACTGATCAATGAGACCAGCTTCTAATAACATTTCACCCAGACGATTCGCATTGAGTTGCATAACTCCCCCTGTTCCTTGTGGATTCAAATTTATGTTGAACTGTTTTCTTGCTGACTATGACGAATGCGCGGATCAGCTAGAGCATATGAAAGGTCTGCCAGTAAGTTCCCGAGCAAAGTCAACATGGCACCAATAACAAGAATGCCCATAATCAAGGGGTAATCACGCATCATCACCCCATCATAAAAAAGTTTGCCCATCCCCGGTATTGCAAAAATCGTTTCAAAGATAACACTGCCGCCAATCAAACCCGGCACCGATAGGCCAAGAATGGTAATCACTGGCAAGAGGGCATTCCGCAAAGCATGCTTATATATTACGGTGCGTTCAGACAGCCCCTTAGCGCGTGCTGTGAGGATATAATCCTGACGTATGACTTCCAGCATATTCGAGCGCATATAACGGGAGAACCCAGCAAGGCCACCAATTGCGGAAACAAAAACCGGGAGAATGAGATGCGTGATCCGATCCAGAAGTTGGGCGCCCCAACTCAGATATTCATAACCTAGAGATTTTAGTCCGGATACCGGCAACACTCCTAAACGCACTCCAAACCAGTCCATCAATAGCAACGCCAGCCAGAATGACGGCATGGCAAAACCAGTAAACACGAGAATGGTTGTTGTGCGATCAAAACCGGAGTTGCGCCGGATAGCGGAGACAACCCCCAGTGGCACCGATACAGCCAAAATCAAGACAATGGAGAGTACGTTCAAGAGAATGGTCACCGGCAGACGTTCGAGAATTTTATCAAGCACCGGGCGACGATCGCTGGCAAAAGATTCGCCAAAATCAAACTGGACAAGCTGCGCCAACCATTTCCCGTACTGCACGTAAAGTGGTTTATCCAAACCATATTGCACCCGCAGACGGTCCTGTAACTCTGAACTGGCCTGCGGATTCATCTGCGTTTGCAGGTCAGTCGGCTCACCCGGAGCCAGATGAATCACGACAAAAGAAATTAGGGTGATCCCCAGCAATAAAGGAACTAGCATGATGATGCGTCTGGTCACATAGCTCAACATGTTTTCACCTGGAGTACTTCTGTTCTGCTTTTGGCACGAACCAGTGGTTAAAGTTATAACGGATTCCAGCCGGAGCTGGTTCTACCCCACGGAACCGCCTGGAAACAGCCGGCAACGCCTCGCCGATATAAAGAAAGGTGTAGGGTTGCTCTTCAGCGAGAATAGTTTGAAAACGGTCATAATAAACCTTGCGTTGCTGCAGATCGAATATCCGCCGGCCCTCTTCCAACAGTTGGTCGACTTCCGCATTTTTAAAACCAATAAAATTGAGCTCCCGCGGACCGGTTTTACTGGAATGCCAGATATTATACTGATCTGGTTCTGGCCCGCCAGTCCAGCCGAGTATTGTTGCATCAAAATTCCCCGGATTAATAAATTCCTTCAAAAATGTAGCCCATTCAATAATCCGTAAATTGACATCGACACCAATTTCTTTGAAGCGGCGCTGAATAATTTCTCCAGTTTTTGAACGCAGATCATTCCCCTGATTGGTCACAATGGTAAATGCCAGCTCAGCCCCGTCTTTATCAAGAATGCCATTGTTATCAGAATCCTGCCAACCCGCTTCAGCCAGTAGTTGTTTAGCTTTCACTGGATTATAGCCGTATTTCGGCACGTCCGGGTTATAGACCCAGGTATCAGGTTTATAGGGTCCGGTAGCAGCAACTCCATAGCCGAGCAGAACCCCATCAATAATTTCCTGCTTATCGATGGCATAGGAGAGGGCCTGTCTGACCCGTTTGTCCTGAAATAGTGGTTTTTTCAGATTATAGCCCAGATAGGTGTAGCCAAAGTTAAGATAGCGGTACTTATTGTAAAGCCTTCTGAACGCCGGCGTGTCAGTCTGTCGGGCAAACTGCAGAGGTGCCAGCCCCATGAAATCGAGGCTACCGGTCTGCAGTTCGAGGAACTGGGTGGAAACGTCTGGAATAATTCGGTAAACTACCCGTTTGATATAGGGTTGGCCCTCGAAATATTCAGGGTTTGACTCAAGCACAATTTTCTCGCCACCAAGCCATTCGGAAAAACGATAAGGCCCAGTGCCGACTGGGTTACGAGCCAATTTACTCTTGGTGACATCCTGTCCCTCCAACAGATGTCTGGGGTGCACTGCTGTCGCCCAACTGATCAAAGCCGGTGCATAAGGTTTTGCGTAGTGAACCACAAATGTGTAGGGATCGGAGACTTCGACATGAGTCACCTGTTTAAAGGCTTCAGCATATGCAGTCGGTGTGTTCGGGTCGATATACAGATCATAGGTGAATTTGACATCGGCAGCAGTAAACGGGGCCCCATCATGCCATTTCACATTTTGGCGTAATTTAAAAGTAATGGTTAGGTTATCTTCCGCAATTTCCCAGGATTCAGCGAGCTCGCCTTCAATCTGCAAGTCCTTGTCATAACGAATCAGACCATTATAGATCAAGCCGTTAATCGAGCTCGATGCAGAGTCCGACGCCAGTACCGGCAACAAAGTGCTGGCATCTCCGATTGAGGCTTCGATAAAGGTATCACCAAACTCTGGAGCAAGTGTTTGATCAACTCCCGGCAAGCTGTTTTTTTCACTATTGCTGCAAGCTCCGAGAAAGAGCAGCAGCAGAGGAATAAAGGCTAACTTATAAAAAACTGTATGCATAAATTAAAATCATCACCTTCAGGGCAAGGTTTCAACATCAATGTTTACCGGTTTTTTCAACCGGAATTTCGCCGGATCAATTGGTTTATTTAACTCAAGTTGAGAATATGCCAGTGTCACCCGAGTTTCTTCCCCAGGGACTTCAATCTTCACCTTCCGGGGAAACATATCCGCTTCAGAAATCTTTTCATAGTCAACTTTAAGTTGTAGCTCATTCTTGGCGTAATAGCGACTGCCAATCAAGCGCATGCGTGCATCAAACAACAATTCCTGCCGGTTGTCCCCAGCCGTCAACATCAGCCCTAACTGGTCTGACATGATCAGCACACGACTCTCCTGATAAACGATAAGCGGAGGGTCATACAATAACAGGGCAAGCAGGTCGTTTGCTGCCAGCGGGATGCGAATGAAGCGGGAGATATTAGCATAACTGGCCGGCCCGTGGAAAAACCGCCCGGGGACGCTGTCATTGAGGAAAACAGCGAGATATTCTCCGTCAGAGGCCAGTTGTAAAACAAGTTGACCAAAACCGGTCAGCACATCGGCGCGTAAATGATCCGGCCTCTCCAATAGCAAGAACTGCTGACTGGAAAAGTATTTGCCGCGCGCAGTCAGACTGACACTGGCTTCTGCATCGAGCGACCGATGCTGGCCAGACTGTAATGCAAGCTTATTTAATAACTGTGCAGCCGGCGGAAGTTCGCTCCATTGATTTTGCAGAGAAGGCGCGCAGCCGCTCAGAAAAACCAGAAGGCCGATAAACAACCATCTCATTTTAATTCCTCAAGCGGTAATGATTCAAGCTTCTCTCTGACCCCTTTAGCCTGTGGATCCAGCTGCAAAGCACGCCGATAACTTTCTGCTGCCAACGGCCACAGTTTCATTGCCCGGTAAAGATCGCCCAAATGTTCCCTGATGACCGCATCCTCTGGATGCAGTCGGGTAGCCTCTTCAAGCCGCTCACGACTTTCAGCATAACGTCCCAGCTTAAAAAGCACCCAACCGAGAGTATCAATGATATAACCACTCGGCTTTAGCTCCAGAGCTTTTTGCGCTCGCGCCAGAGCGAGGTCAAGAGCAATACCCTGTTCCGCCTGATCATAAGCCAAGAAGTTTAAAGCATCCGCATGAGCGGTATCCAGTTGTAGAATGTCCTCCATCGCCTCGACGGCCCGCTGGCGGTCACCGGATTTTTCGTAGAGAACTCCGAGTTGATAAAGTAAGCGGGTCTCCGATGGGTTTTTCGCAACAGCGGCCTGCGCAATGGCCAGCGCTTCATCATCCTGTTTTTGGTCGCCGAGAAATGCAGTCAGGTAGTAATAAATATCCGGCTGATGGAATCCGTCGGCTAGCGCCTGCTGTAAAGTTTCTATGGCTTGGGCTTGTTGGCCCGCCTGATTATATAGATACGCCAGTTGCAAAACAGCATCGGGATAAAGCGACGACGCGCTGGGAATCGGCTGCAGGACAAGGATTGCTTCTTCCGTTTTGCCTTGAGCAGATAAGGCCATTGCCAGGTAATAGCGATTTTGATCCTGATGCTGGGGGGCGTCCAGCAGTAAGCGCAAATCGGCTTCAGCAGCAGCCCAGTGTTCCAACTCAAGTTGAATCAAGGCAATACGTCCAATAATCTGCAAGTTGCCAGGGAACTGTCGGCGTACAGCTTGAAATTGTTCAAGAGCTTCATCAAGCTGTTGGCGGGACAAGTACAATTGTGCCAGCCTCTGCCGCACAGCCGCCGCCAAAGGATTCTGAACCAGCGCGGATTGATAAAGCTCAAAAGCTTGCGTCAAATTATTTTGCTCGAGTAATTTGCCATACTCCAAGACAGCCTGTTGCTGCGCTGGCTCCCGATCAAGCAATTGCTGATAAGCGGTCATAGCTTTTTCTGGCAACCCCTTCTCCAGATAAAATCTTGCCAGTGACAGTCGCGCGAGAATCGCATCCGGATGGTTCTCGACCAAACCTTCTAAGAGACTTATCGCTTCGTCTTTGCGTTCCAGTCGCGCAAGCGCCATTGCCAGACGCATCAGTAGTGGTTCACGGCCAGGGGACAGTTCGAGCGCTCGGCGAAAATGTTCAACTGCCGCACTAAAATCCTGTTGATAGCTGTAAACATCCCCCAGCAATTCATGGCCTTCGTAGTTATCTGGAGATTTTGCCAATAATTTTTTCAAGCTGGCAATAGATTTTTCAGGTTGTTCTCTATGGAGATAAGCTTTGGCGAGAATCATTTGTAAATAATCGGTTTCGGGATCGAATTGAACGGCGCGCTCCAGTGCCAGAATAGCTTCTTCCCAACGATTCTCAGTACCGAGTAATCTGAATTGGCTGAACGCAAACAAAGCCTTGGCATTTGGTTCAGCAAGTTCGGACTGGTACTTAAATGAATCTTCAGGCGCTTGTACAGGAGTTCGGGATACTAAAGGGGCACATCCAAATAGAACGATGGAGGAGAAAAACACTAAAAATATTTGCAGGAGAACAGTTTGCTGTCGGTCTTCGATCACAGGTTTAGTCCTTGAGGAAACAGGTTCTTCAGCTCATGATTTAGTAGCATACTCATTTCACCAGCGTCAAAGCAAATAGGAAACCAATTTAACAAGCTTCCCGAGCTGAAATCTCTGACGATTCCAAACCATGTGAATTTTATAATTAATTGTTGTATTTCTGGCTGTACAGAGCTAATCTGTCAATTAGAATGTAAAGCTTCGTTGACCAACATACGTTACCATCTAAAATTGATCAAAGGCTCGTCAATGAAAGAGACGAAAGAAAATTCCGTCAGAGAAGCCTGGATCCTCTGCCTGATACTTGGTCTGGTCATGATCAATTTCCCCTTTATTCATATCTTCAACACAGATCAAATGATTTTAGGCATTCCGGTACTGATTCTCTACTTCCTTATCGGCTGGCCTGCTTCAATAGCGGTTATATGGCTGTTTGTGCGCAACTTAGAGGCTGGTTCGGCTGACAGCCCGGATGAACATATGGATAATGACAGTTCACGATGATGCCTAAAAGGGTCTTTTCATGCCCATGATTTCCACTTCAACCATTTTATTGATCTCCCTCGGCTACTTTGCCCTCTTGTTTCTGGTCGCATATTATGCTGACCGACGCAGGAAAATGGGCAAGAGCCTATTAGCCAATGCGCACGTTTATACCCTTTCTCTCGCCGTCTATTGCACCAGTTGGACATTCTACGGCAGCGTCGGCCGTGCCGCCACAGGCGGTCTGGAATTCCTTCCCATCTACCTGGGTCCAACCCTGATAGCTTTTACCTGGTGGTTTTTGCTGCGCAAGATGGTTCGCATCAGTAAACAGCAGAACATTACCAGCATTGCCGACTTTCTTTCCAGTCGCTACGACCGTTCGGCCATTATGGGCGCCATCGTGACCCTGTTTGCAATTTTCGGCATCACCCCTTACATTGCCCTCCAGCTGAAAGCAATAGCCCACACTCTGGACATTTTATCCATGCCGCTATCCATTCATGTCGTGGATCTCAGCAGCTATTCGGAAAAGCTTCCCGGAAGCATCGACACCGCCTTTTTTGTCGCTTTTATTCTCGCAATGTTCGGCATACTGTTTGGTGCCCGGCACCTTGATTCCTCAGAGCGCCACGAAGGTCTGGTGGTTGCTGTAGCTCTCGAATCGCTCATCAAATTGCTTGCATTTCTCGCCGTCGGTATTTTCGTCACTTATGGCTTGTTCGATGGTTTTGCTGATGTCTTCCAACGCTTTTTTGAACAATTCCCGGAGCGCCGCCACCTGTTTTATCTTGGCACTGAGCAGACCCCCTATACAAAATGGTTCACCCTTATCATCCTTTCCATGATGGCGGTCATGTTCCTCCCCCGTCAATTTCATATTATGGTGACGGAGAACTCCGACGAGCAGCATATTAAAAAAGCGATGTGGCGCTTTCCAGCCTATCTTTTTCTGATCAACCTTTTTGTCCTGCCAATTGCCCTTGCCGGTTTACTCATGAGTGGCGGAGACACCTCCCAGGCCGATTATTTTGTCCTCACCCTGCCCCTTTCGACCGGCCATCCCTGGCTAGCCCTACTGGTTTTTGTTGGGGGTATTTCAGCCTCCGCCGGCATGGTCATGGTCTCTTCCGTTACCATTTCTACAATGGTTCTTAACCATCTGGTTATGCCAGTGATATTGAAGATGAACGTTCATGTACAGGATTTCTCTGGTATTCTCATTAATCTCAAAAGGCTGGGAATTCTCGGCATTGTTTTCCTCGGTTATTTTTATTTTAAAGTCATTGGTGACTCCTATGCCCTGGTCAATATCGGCCTCATCTCCTTCGCCGCCGCCACCCAGTTTGCCCCGGCCATTATCGGCGGTCTCTACTGGAAAAGGGCTAATCATAAGGCGGCCGTCGCCGGCATTGGGGCGGGTTTTTTACTTTGGGCCTATACTCTGTTGATTCCCTCTTTTGTTCGTTCCGGGTGGTTAAGTTCCGATATTTTACAGAACGGGCTCTATAACATCGGTCTACTGAAACCCCTCGAGCTGTTCGGTCTACGTGGTTTCGATATTTACACCCACTCACTGTTTTGGAGCATGCTTTTTAACCTGGCGGCTTTTTTAACGGTCTCTTTCTTTGTGAAACAGTCAGAATCAGAAGCCGTGCAGGCCGAAAAATTTATTGATGTTTTTATTGAAACCAAAGACCAGCCAAGCCAACTTAAACGCATCAGTAAAGCGCCAACAGTCATGGAATTTGTCGAACTGATGTCTAAATTTATCGGTGAAAAGCAGGCAAAATCAGCCATAAGCGATTATTTAAAAGATCAGGAAGTCGATTCGCGCGGCAGCTTATCCGATCACGAAATCCCTCACCTGAAAAACTTTACTGAACGAACTTTAGCCGGCCATGTCGGCGCTGCTCCCGCAAGGATTATTCTGGATAACTACCTCGCGGCCCGAGGGAGCAAAATGGAAGATGTTTTCGATATTTTTGGTACGGTAACCATAAGTCATGCGTCGAGTCGGGAACAATTGAGCGTCCTGTACGATGCCGCGCAAATTGCTTCCAAAAGCACAGACTTTCAGAAGACCTTGGATTCTATTCTTGAATTACTCGCACAGCAATTCAAGTTTGATCTTTGCGTCATTCGCTTTCTCGAACCCGAATCGATGACCCTGATAGTTAAAAGCCTGGTTGGCCAATCTTCCGAACGCTTCGGGCAGTCCGAACGCAACCTGAACATGGAAACCTACATCGGTCAGGCTTTCCTTTCCAATGTAACAATGGTTGTCAACGATACGGAATATTTGGACAAACCGGCCTCGGCAAAAATCATCAAGCGTGAAGAGATTACCTGCTTTGCACACACTCCGATCGTCCTTGAAGGTGAACCAGTTGGTGTCCTCTCGGCCTTTTCTAAAACTGTCAGAGGAATCTTTACCCAGGAGTTTGTCGCCTTGTTTGAAAACCTCGCCGGACAGATTGGCATTGCCTGGCGTAATCATCAGCAGCTCCAGGAACTCCTTTTGGTTCGCGATCAAGAAAGAGAAATGGAGATCGCCAAAGAAATCCAGAGGGGCCTGCTCCCCTCATCCCTCCCAATTCTCGACACTATTTCCCTTGCCGGCCTGTGCGTCCCTGCACACCAGGTTGGTGGGGATTACTATGATTTTATCAGTCGTGAAAACGCTACTTATGATCTTGTAATTGCAGATGTTTCAGGCCACAATATCGGATCAGCATTAATTATGGCGGAAGCCCGGACATTCATCCATGCGCGCATTCACAACATAAAACAGCCCGCCGAGATGCTTCAGGAACTGAACAGTTATTTCCTGAAAGATCTCGATCGTTCTGAACTTTTTGTCACGATGTTTTATCTTCAATACAACCCTGAGAATCACCAACTTATTTACGGCAATGCCGGGCACAGCAATCCCCTGATTTGGAAACACAATAAAAAACAGGTGGAACGGCTTGATGCTGAAGGGCTGATTTTTGGTATAAAAAACAACATTTCCTTTGAGCAGAAGAGCACGACTCTCGAAGTGGGTGACCTGCTGCTCCTGTATACCGATGGCATTATTGAAGCGGAAAACAACGCCAAAGATTTTTTTGGAACGGAGCGTCTGGAAAAATTACTTCAAGAGTGCGATACCTTGGAACCGATGGAAATTATTGACCAGATTTTAAGTCAAGTCCGTATTTTCACCGGCATGCGCCATTTTATCGATGACATCACTCTGGTGGTTATGAAAATATTGAAGTGACACAGGAGTAATCAAAGCACTCTCAAAGAAAAGTAAGGTATAATTCGAATAGTTTGACTTACTTACTACTGGACCCTAATGAAGGAGAAACTCAATGCAGTTAAACATGACCGAACAAGGCGACATTGTTCAAATCAGTGTTCAGGAAGAACGTATGGACGCTCACAATAGCGGTGATCTCAAAGAACAGATGCTCCAACTTTTTGATGAGGGTAAGTGTAATCTGATCGTAGATTTGAGTGCCGTAAGATTCATCGATTCTTCCGGGTTGGGTGCCCTGGTTTCCGGATTTAAAAATGCCAGTGCGCGGGAAGGCAACCTGAAGCTCTGCTGCCTGCAGCCTCAGGTCCGTTCAATGTTTGAACTAACACGACTCCACCGGGTATTTGAAATATTCACCACCAATGAAGAAGCCACCAGCAGCTTTTAGTCGGGAAACCCTCAGATGACCAAAAGGATTGAAATCGATATCAAGGTTCCGAACCAGACCAAATATCTTGGGATGATCGGACGTATCGGTGAAAGCCTGGCTTATTCCCTCAAGGGGTTTCAGGGGAACCGCCGTGAACTTGCCTATCACCTCAATGTAGTGCTGACAGAAGCTCTGGCTAATGTCATGTGTCACGCCAACAAATACGACCCGGACAAAGACGTAAAAGTTTCTATTTCTGCCTCTGATCATGACCTGATTATCAGGGTATATGATCAGGGGCAGGGTTTCGACATAAAAACATTGTCAAAATTGAGAGCAAAAACAACCGATGAAGGTGGGCGAGGAATCCAGTTGATTTTCAAATTGATGGATCAGGTTGAGTACCTGCGCGAGGGCAACCACAACGTCTTAGAAATGAAAAAACTTTTGACCTGAACTCAAAGAGAACCGGAAAGATACTTTAATAAATCCAAATGATTGCGTAGACTAATATCTCCGGCAACCATTTCACCGTAGCCCGCAAATTGGACCCCGGCATCCACCGCAGCACGCTGATCCAGCTCAGAATCACCAATAAACAGACAATTGTCCGGTGCGATTTGCAACTTTTCTGCAACAAGAAAAAGCATATCAGGAGCTGGCTTGGGCCGCTCAACATCATGGCTGGTCACAACAACAGAAAAAAAATCCTTGAGTTTGAAATGCTCAAGAATCGGCAAAATACTTTGCCCGCGATTCGTCGCAATAGCCAGGGGATAGTTGGGTTGCAGTATCCGGAGGATCTCTTCCAAATGGTCTTCCGGCTCCATGTAAGGAATAAATTCTCGATAATCTAAGCTGGCCGCAAAATCAAGTGCCTGCTGCACATCATCTTGATGCAACAGTCCCTGCAAAACATGGGGAGAACTCGCCGTATGACAAAGGTGTGCCTGTTCATGATTATCTGCAGCGACTCGTGGATACGAAAACTGATCCAGGATCCGGTTATAATAGGCCAGATTTGCTTGGCGACTCTCAAACATCACGCCATCACAATCGAAAATGAGGCCTTCAATTCGGCTCATGAGGTTTTCCTTCGTACCACAAATACAAGACCGCAAAGACCACAAACAACCATCGGCAAAGAGAGGAGTTGCCCCATGGTTGCCCCGCCCCAGAGAAAACCAAGATGGCTGTCCGGCTGACGGAAAAACTCTACAAAAAAACGAAACACTCCATAACAGAGTAAAAAACCAAAAGCTGGGATGCCAGCACGAGTTTTTCTTCGATGAAGGAGATAGATGATCGCCAACAACACAACCCCCTCTAACCCGGCCTCGTAAAGCTGGCTCGGATGACGCGGCTGTGACCCACCCCCAGGAAACACAATACCCCAAGGGACGTCCGTTACACGCCCCCAGAGTTCGGCATTGATAAAGTTGCCAATCCGGCCCAGCCCGAGCCCAATCGGGACGGCAGTGACCACCAGATCAGCCAGCAGCAGGATAGAAAGTTTATG